>NZ_JBSFUB010000008.1:0-152353 GCF_053591575.1 Streptomyces altiplanensis
GCATGGGCCAGTTCCTGGGCGCGCGGTCCTTCTTCAGCGAGGACTACGCGCACGGCGCCTTCGCCAAGCTGGAGCGCGACCACCGGATCGTCGGCCTCGTGCGGGTCCGGGTCCCCCGGTCAGGCCCGGAAATCCCATGGTATCGACCCCCGGCCTCCGGTTCGCCCCGGGCCGGACACCAGAGGGAACGCGGAAGGCGGGTCCCGGAATTCCTCCGGGACCCGCCTTCTCGTACAGCCGTGCTGGTCAGACCGTGATCAAGGCATCCAGCGGAGCGCCCCGGAGCGCCGGTTCCAGACGGCCGCGGCCGCCCAGGAATCCGAGTTCCATGAGGACCGCGACACCGGCGACCCGGGCGCCGGCCCGCCGGATGAGCTCCAGCGAGGCCTCGGCTGTGCCGCCGGTGGCCAGGACGTCGTCGATGACCATGACACGGTCGCCGTCGGTCAGGTCCTCGGCGTGGATCTCGATCTCGGCGGTGCCGTACTCCAGCTCGTACGCCTGCGAAAGCGTCGCGCCCGGCAGCTTCCCCGCCTTGCGTACGGGGATGAAGCCGAGGCCGGCGCGGACCGCGACGGGCGCGGCCAGGATGAAGCCGCGCGCCTCCAGACCGACGACCTTCGTGGCGCCGCACCGTACGCACAGCTCCGCGAGGGCGTCCGTCAGCGCTGTGAACGCCACCGGGTCCGCGAGCAGCGGGGTGATGTCCTTGAACATCACGCCGGGCTTGGGATAGTCCGGTACGTCCCGGATGCGGCTGAGCAGGAGGTCCTGCGTGCTCGTCGTCATCGCCGCTTCCCCGGGGACTTGCCGCGGCCGCTGTGGCCACGGTCGGCCGGGCGCTGGCCGACGACCGCACCGGCGGGTGCGGCGGCGTCCGGGAGCCGGTCCTGCGACTCGTCGGAACCGTCGGCGTCGTCCGGCGACTCGCCCCGGGCGGCGGCGGCCGCCCGCTTGGCGAGCACGCGCTTCTTCAGGGCCTTCATCTGCGGGTCGCGTTCCTTCAGGTCGGCGACGAGCGGAGTGGCGATGAAGATCGAGGAGTACGCACCGGCGGCCAGGCCCACGAAGAGCGAGAGCGAGATGTCGTTGAGCATGCCCGCGCCCAGTACGCCACCGCCGATGAAGAGCAGGCCCGCCACCGGGAGCAGCGCGACGACGGTGGTGTTGATGGAACGCACCAGGGTGCCGTTGAGGCTGCGGTTGGCGATCTCGCTGTACGTCCAGCGCGTCTGCTTGGTGATGTCCTTCGACCCCTCCTTGAGACCGTCGAAGACGACGACGGTGTCGTAGAGGGAGTAACCGAGGATCGTCAGCAGACCGATCACGGTGCCCGGGGTGACCTCGAAGCCGACCAGCGCGTACACACCGACGGTGATCGTGAGGTCGTGGATCAGGGCGATGAGGGCGGCGGCGGCCATGCGCCACTCGAAGGCGATGGCGAGGTAGACGACCACCAGGACCATGAAGACGGCGAGGCCGGTCCATGCCTTGTTGGCGATCTGCTCACCCCAGCTGGGGCCGACCAGATCGGCGTTGATCTTGTTCGCCGGGACGCCGAGGTCCTTGGCGAGCTCGTTCTGGACCGGGGTGGCGGTCGAGGTGTCCAGACCACTGATCTGGATGCGCATGCCGCCGTTGCCGAGCTCCTGGACGATCACCTCGTGTCCGGACGCCTCCTCGGCGTGCTCCTGGACCTGGGCGACGGAGGCTCCGGTCTTCGGCGTGGTGAAGACGGCGCCGCCCTCGAACTCGATGCCCATGACCAGGCCGCGCACCGCCAGGCCGACGATGGCCGTGATGGTGATCAGGACCGAAAGGCCGTACCAGATCTTCCGCTTGCCGACGAAGTCGTAACCGACCTCACCGTTGTAGAGGCGGGCGCCGAGACTGCCGAGTCGGGACATCTCAGGCCTCCTTCGGGTCGATGGGGGCGGCGATGCGACGGGTACGGCGCAGCGGAGGCTGCACGCCGAGCCGCTTCGGGTCCAGGCCGGACCACGGGTGGCCCTGGCCGAAGAACTTCGTACGCGCCAGCAGCGTCATCAGCGGCTTGGTGAAGAGGAACACCACGACCACGTCGAGCAGGGTGGTCAGGCCGAGCGTGAACGCGAAGCCCTGCACCTTGCCGACGGTCACGACGAACAGCACCGCCGCGGCGAGGAACGACACGAAGTCGGAGACCATGATCGTGCGCCGGGCGCGCGGCCAGGCACGCTCCACCGCGGGCTTGAGCGTGCGGCCGTCGCGGATCTCGTCGCGGATGCGCTCGAAGTACACGATGAACGAGTCCGCGGTGATACCGATGGCGACGATCGCGCCGCACACCGCGGGGAGGTTCAGCGCGAAGCCGATGCCCGGGCCGAGCAGCGTCATGATCGTGTAGGTCAGGATCGCCGAGACGACGAGGCTGACGATCGCGACGAACGCCAGGCCCCGGTAGTAGGCCAGCAGGTAGATGACGACCAGCGCGAGACCGATCGCACCGGCGATGAGGCCGGCCTTGAGCTGCTCGCCGCCGAGCGCGGCGGTGACGGTGGTGACGGTCTCCTCGTTGAAGGAGAGCGGCAGCGCGCCGTACGACAGGATGTTGGCCAGCTCCTGGGCCGATTCCTGGGTGAAGCTGCCGGAGATCTCGGCGTTGGCGCTCAGGGCCTGGCTGACCGAGGGGGCCGAGACGACTTCGCCGTCGAGGACGATGGCGAACTGGTTCTGCGGGGGCTGCTGCTGCGAGAGCTTGCCGGTGATCTTGTTGAACTTCTTGGAGCCACCGTCGGTGAACTCCATGTTGACCTTCCAGCCGCTGCCGCGCTGGGTGTCCAGCTGGGCACTGGCGTCATCGACGTCCTTGCCGTTGACCTCGGCCGGACCCAGGATGTACTTCTCCCACTCGCCGCCGTTGTTCTTTCCGCAGGCGATCGTGGGGTCCTCGGGCTTGACGTTCTCGCCGGCCCTGGAGCGCTCGGTCTCCTTGGTGCAGTCGAGGGCCTCGAACCGCTTCTGCAGCGCCGAGGTCTCGGGGTCGGCCGAGGGGGTGGCCGACGGCTTGCCGCTCTTGTCCGGGCTCTTGGACGCGCTGCCCGTCGGGTCCGGCGTCTCGTCCTTCTTGAGCCCCTCCGTCACGGCGCGCCCCTGGGTGGTGGCGTCGGCCGACGGCGTCGCGGGCGGCGTGGACTTCTCGTCCTTGCCGCCGGCCGTGGCGTCCGGGGAGGGGGTGGCGGCGGGCGTAGGCGTACCGGCGGTGTACGTCAGTACGGGCCGGAAGTAGAGCTGGGCGGTGGTGCCGACCTGCTCGCGGGCCGACTCGTCGTTCGATCCCTTGGGGATGTTGACGATGATGTTGTCTTTGCCCTGGGTCTGGACCTCGGCCTCCGAGACGCCCAGACCGTTGACACGGCGCTCGATGATGCCGACCGCGGTGTTCATGTTGGTCTCGTTGACCGCGTCGGGCTTGCCGGGCTCGCTCTTCGCCTTGAGCGTGATGCTCGTACCGCCGGCGAGGTCGATGCCCAGACGCGGCGTGACATGACCGGACCAGAACATCCCGCCGGTGAGCGCGACCATGGCGATCAGGATCAGAGCCAGGGCGCGCCCCGGCCTGCCCGGAGCCCCCGCGGGCCTGCGGCCCTTCTTCGGTGCTGCCACCTTCTCGTTTCTCCCTGTCCAACCGCCCCCGCGCCGGGTGAGCGCCGAGGCGGCCACGAAGTATGTGGGGCCCAGCCCCGCGGAAGTCGACACGATCCGGGGACCGGGGTACGCCGGTGGGCGCGCCGCGGTCCCCCTACGTGACTACTTCGCGTCGCCCTCGCCGTCGGTCTTCTTGTCCTTCGGCTCGTCACCGGCCGCGTCGGTCCTGCCCGCCTCGCCGGCCTCGTCCGCCTCGGGCTTCTTGCCGAGGTCGATGCGTGCGACGTCGTCGGTGTCCGAGTCCGCGGACTCGGTCAGCGACGAGGCGTCGTCCGGGACGACCGGAGTGTCGATCTTGAGGTCACCGTCGCCGTGGACGATGCGGTTGTACTCCTCGTCCTCGAGAACGGCGCCGACGGCGTTCTTGGCATAGAGGGCGTGCACGCCGGGAGCGACCTCGAGGAGGACCGTGTCGTCGTGAACTTCCTTGACGGTGGCGTACATGCCCCCGATCGTCCGGACGCCGGTGCCGGGCTGCATGTCGTTGCGCATCTGCGCAGCCGCCTGCTGCTTCTTCTTGGCGGACCGGGTCATCAGGAACATGGCCCCGATGAGCACGATGAAGGGGAGGAGGGTCACGATATTCACGGGACGGAAATTCCTTCGCACGACCGCGCCGGGGAGCGGCCTGATCTACGGGGGGTGGGCGCGCCGACCCGGAAGGGCGGCATCGGCGGAGTCTAAGCGAGTCCGCATCAATGGAACAACGCCCAGCATCGCACCGTGGTTCCTGACCGGGCGACCCTCCGCGCCGTCACGCCCTGAAGAGGCCCTGTTGTCCGCTTCCGCCCTGGCCCTGCTGCGGCGGTACGAGTCCGAGGTGCGCCCAGGCGGCGGGTGTGGCCACCCGGCCCCTCGGCGTACGGGCCAGCAGACCCTCCCGTACGAGGAAGGGCTCGGCGACCTCTTCGACCGTCTCGCGCTCCTCCCCCACGGCCACCGCCAGGGTGGACAGTCCCACGGGACCGCCGCCGAAGAGCTTGAGCAGCGCGCCGAGGACGGCACGGTCGAGGCGGTCGAGACCGCGGGCGTCGACCTCGTACACCTTGAGGGCCGCGGCGGCGATGTCACGGTTGATGACGCCGTCGGCCTTGACCTGCGCGTAGTCGCGGACGCGGCGCAGCAGCCGGTTGGCGATGCGCGGTGTACCGCGGGAGCGCCCGGCGATCTCCGCGGCGCCCTCGACGTCGATCTCGACGTCGAGGAGGCGGGCCGAACGGTGGATGACCCGCTCCAGCTCGGCCGGTTCGTAGAACTCCATGTGCCCGGTGAAGCCGAAGCGGTCGCGCAGCGGGGGCGGCAGCAGGCCGGCCCTGGTGGTGGCGCCGACGAGGGTGAAGGGCGGCAGTTCGAGCGGGATGGCGGTGGCGCCGGGGCCCTTGCCGACGATGACGTCGACGCGGAAGTCCTCCATCGCCATGTAGAGCATCTCCTCGGCGGGCCGGGACATCCGGTGGATCTCGTCGAGGAAGAGGACCTCGCCCTCCTGGAGGGAGGAGAGGATCGCGGCGAGGTCGCCGGCGTGCTGGATGGCGGGGCCCGAGGTGATGCGGATCGGGGCGTTCATCTCGGCCGCGATGATCATCGAGAGGGTGGTCTTGCCGAGACCGGGGGCGCCGGAGAGCAGCACGTGGTCGGCGGTGGCGCCGCGCGCGCGGGCCGCCCGCAGGACCAGGTCGAGTTGTTCGCGGACCTTCTCCTGGCCCACGAACTCGTCGAGGTCCTTGGGGCGCAGCGCGGCCTCGACGGCCTGGTCCTCGCCGTCGGCGCCGGAGCCGACCAGCCGCTGGTCGGTGTCGGTGTCGGGTCCGGTCTCGTCCCAGTTCATTTACGGATCTCTCGAATCAGCGGGCACGGTTGAGGGTCTGGAGCGCGGCGCGCAGCAGCTGCGGCACCGCCGGCCGGCCGCCTTCGGCGAGGACGGCCTCTGCCTGCGGCGCGACCGCCGCGACCGCTTCCTCGGCCTCCCGGGGCGCGTACCCGAGACCGACGAGCGCGGTCTGGAGCTGCTCGCTCCACGGGGCGGGTCCCGGGGCGACGCGCTGGGCGCCCGCAAAAGCGCCGGTGCCGAGCGGCTCGCCGAGGCGGTCCTTGAGTTCCAGGAGCAGCTTCTGCGCGCCCTTCTTGCCGATGCCCGGGACGGCGGTGAGCGCCTTCTCGTCACCCGTCGCGACCGCCAGGCGCAGCGCGTCCGGTGCGTGCACGGCGAGCATGGCCTGGGCGAGCCGGGGGCCGACGCCACTGGCGGTCTGGAGCAGCTCGAAGACCTGCCGCTCGTCGTCGTCGGCGAAGCCGTAGAGGGTCAGTGAGTCCTCCCGCACGACCAGGGAGGTCGCGAGCCTCGCCTCCTGGCCGACACGGAGTGTGGACAGCGTGTTCGGCGTGCACTGCACGGCCATGCCGATGCCGCCGACCTCGACGACCGCGGTGGTCGGGGCGAGTGCGGCGACCGGGCCGCTGACGAACGCGATCATCGCGTGACCTTCCGTACGGGGATGCGGGGCGCGCGGGCCGCGGCGTGCGCCTGCTGGAGGCGGTTGAGCGCGGGAGCGCGCCAGATGTGGCAGATGGCGAGCGCGAGGGCGTCGGCGGCGTCGGCCGGCCTGGGCGGGGCGTCCAGCCGCAGCAGCCGGGTCACCATCGCGCCGACCTGGGCCTTCTCCGCCCGGCCGTCACCGGTGACCGCCGCTTTGACCTCACTCGGCGTGTGCAGGGCGACAGGCAGTCCGCGGCGGGCCGCGCAGAGCATCGCGACCGCGCTGGCCTGGGCGGTGCCCATGACCGTACGGACGTTGTGCTGGCTGAAGACCCGCTCCACCGCGACGTACTCGGGCCGGTACTCGTCGAGCCACTCCTCGATGCCGCGCTCGATGGCGACCAGGCGCTCCCCCAGCTCCGCGTCGGCCGGCGTGCGCACGACTCCGACCCCGAGCATCTTCAGGGGGCGGCCCGCGACGCCTTCGACCACGCCGACGCCGCACCGGGTCAGCCCCGGGTCCACGCCCAGTACCCGCATCGTGCCCCTCCCCTCACGCTTTCGGCCGTCCGTTCCTGCGTTCTTGCCTGCTCAGCACAGTAGCGGCTGGGTCTGACAACGCGCGGACGGGCCGCCGGGAGTGTGTCCCGTCGGCCCGTCCGTGCGTGCAGGGCACTGTCGCCGTGCTGATCAGCCCTCAGGCGTCGACCTTCTCCATGACCTCGTCCGAGACGTCGAAGTTGGCGAAGACGTTCTGCACGTCGTCGCTGTCCTCCAGCGCGTCGATCAGCTTGAAGATCTTCCGCGCGCCCTCCTCGTCGAGCTCGACCTGCATGGTCGGAACGAAGTTGGCGTCCGCCGAGTCGTAGTCGATGCCGGCGTCCTGGAGCGCGGTGCGGACCGCGACCAGGTCGGTGGCCTCGCTCAGGACCTCGAAGGAGTCACCGAGGTCGTTGACCTCCTCGGCGCCGGCGTCGAGCACCGCGCCGAGCACGTCGTCCTCGGACAGTTCGCCCTTGGGGACGACCACGACGCCCTTGCGGTTGAAGAGGTACGAGACGGAACCCGGGTCGGCCATCGAGCCGCCGTTGCGGGTCATGGCGACCCTCACGTCGGAGGCGGCACGGTTGCGGTTGTCGGTGAGGCACTCGATGAGCACCGCGACACCGTTGGGGCCGTAGCCTTCGTACATGATGGTCTCGTAGTCGACGCCGCCCGCCTCGAGACCGCCACCGCGCTTGACCGCGGAGTCGATGTTCTTGTTGGGGACGGAGCTCTTCTTCGCCTTCTGGATGGCGTCGAAGAGGGTCGGGTTGCCGTCGATGTCGGCGCCACCGGTGCGCGCCGCGACCTCGATGTTCTTGATCAGCTTCGCGAAGAGCTTGCCGCGCTTGGCATCGATCACGGCCTTCTTGTGCTTCGTCGTAGCCCATTTAGAGTGGCCGGACATCCGCCTGTCTCCTTCGCGTCACCAATACTGCTGCGTTCGGCAGAGATCCTACCGGGGTCCGGTCAGCGTACGGCGCGCACCATCTCGGTGAAGAGCTGATGCACCCGGTGGTCGCCCGTCAGTTCGGGATGGAAGGACGTGGCGAGGGCATTGCCCTGGCGTACGGCGACGATGTGTCCGTCGTGCTCGGCGAGCACCTCGGCCCGGGCGCCGACCGACTCCACCCACGGGGCGCGGATGAAGACGCCCTCCACGGGGCCGCCTTCGATGCCCTGGACCTCGACCCCCGCCTCGAACGACTCGTTCTGCCGTCCGAAGGCGTTGCGGCGCACGATCATGTCGATGCCGCCGAGCGTCTCCTGGCCCGAGCGCGGGTCCAGGATCTTGTCGGCGAGCATGATCAGACCGGCGCACGTGCCGTAGACCGGCATGCCGTCCTCGATGCGCTCGCGCAGGGGTTCCTGCATGCCGAAGAGCACGGCCAGCTTGGACATGGTGGTGGACTCGCCGCCGGGGATGACCAGGCCGTCGACCTCGGCGAGCTCCTCGGGGCGCCGGACCGGCCTGGCCGTGGCGTCGGCCACGGCCAGGGCGACCAGGTGCTCCCGTACGTCGCCCTGGAGAGCCAGGACTCCGATCACAGGGTTGCTCATGTCCGGCACTACCAGCCGCGGTTGGCGTAGCGCTCGGACTCGGGGAGGGTGTCGCAGTTGATGCCGACCATGGCCTCGCCCAGGTTGCGGGAGGCGTCCGCGATGATCTTCGGGTCGTCGTAGAAGGTGGTGGCCTTCACGATCGCGGCGGCGCGGGCGGCCGGGTCGCCGGACTTGAAGATGCCGGAGCCGACGAAGACGCCCTCGGCGCCGAGCTGGCGCATCAGCGCGGCGTCGGCGGGGGTGGCGACACCGCCCGCGGAGAACAGCACCACCGGGAGCTTGCCGAGCTCGGCGACCTCCTTGACGATCTCGTACGGGGCGCGGAGCTCCTTGGCGGCGGCGTACAGCTCGTTGTTGTCGAAGCCGCGCAGCTTGGCGATCTCGTTCTTGATCTGGCGCAGGTGGCGGACGGCCTCGACGACGTTGCCGGTGCCGGCCTCGCCCTTGGAGCGGATCATGGCCGCGCCCTCGGCGATACGGCGCAGGGCCTCGCCCAGGTTGGTGGCGCCGCAGACGAAGGGGGTGGTGAACGCCCACTTGTCGGAGTGGTTGACCTCGTCGGCCGGGGTCAGGACCTCGGACTCGTCGATGTAGTCGACGCCGAGGGACTGGAGGACCTGGGCCTCGACGAAGTGGCCGATCCGGGACTTGGCCATGACCGGGATCGACACGGCCTCGATGATCTCTTCGATCATGTTGGGGTCGGACATCCGGGCCACGCCGCCGTCCTTGCGGATGTCGGCGGGCACGCGCTCCAGCGCCATGACGGCCACGGCGCCCGCGTCCTCGGCGATCTTCGCCTGCTCGGCGTTGACGACGTCCATGATCACGCCGCCCTTGAGCTGCTCCGCCATGCCGCGCTTCACGCGTGCGGTGCCGGTCTCGGGGGCCTGGGAGTTGCTGGTGCTGGACACGGATGGACCTCACTCGAAGAAAGAAGGTTCTTGCTCCTCTGAGAGAACCTTGCCCGACCAGTCCACTGCAAGGGCCAATACATAGACGGTGGATCCTTTTACTGGCTGCCGGGGCGGTCGGCCAGTGCCACCGGGGGCGCGTCGTCCATTTCGAAGGCGAGCGGGAACGGGGCGTGTCCGGCCAGCCGGAACCAGCGGACCTTGCGATGGCGGCGCAGGGCGCGGGCCGCGCGTACGGAGTCGTTGTGGAAGCGCCGGGCCATCGGGACGCGGCGTACGGCCGCCGCCAGCTCCTGTGCGGCGTCCTCACCGCCGGGCGCCTCCTTCACGGCGTCGACCTGCGCCGTCTCACCGAAGACCGCCCGCAGCGCCTGGCTGAGCTCGCTCTCCGCCACCTCCCGGTGGTCCTCCTCGGCCTGGCGGGCGGCGTGCGCGGCCTGGTAGAGCACGATCGAGGCGGCGGGGTCGAGCACGCCCGAGGTCGCCAGCTCCTGGGCGACCGAGGCGCGGCGCAGCAGCTGGGCGTCGAGCGCGGCGCGGGAAGCGTCGATGCGGGCGTGCAGGCGGTCCAGGCGGCCCGCGGTCCAGCTGAGGTACAGCCCGACGGCAACGAGGGCCACGACGATCCAGATGAGGGTTACGGTCACGGGCGGCAAGGTTACCGGGGTGGTGCGGGGCCCCGGGCGGTGCCGGGAACGGGCCGCTCCGGGGGCGGCGCCCGGCGGAGCCGCTCACCCCACGGGTCAGTCCCGGGCCAGGCCGAACCGTGCCCGCAGCCCCGTCCGCTCGTCGGTGTCCACCGACGCGGCCCCGTCCGTCACCGTCTCGTACACCGACAGGATGTCCGCGGCCACCGTCGACCAGTCGAAGCGCCGTACGTGCGCCGCCCCCCGCAGCCGCAGCTCGTCCAGCCGCTCCGGGTCCCCCAGCAGCCGCACCGCCGCCGCGGCCAGGGCGTCCGCGTCCTCGTTGGCGAAGAGTTCGCCCGCCGCCCCCTGGTCCAGCACCTGCGCGAACGCGTCCAGGTCGCTCGCCAGCACCGCCGCGCCCGCCGACATCGCCTCGACCAGGATGATGCCGAAGCTCTCGCCGCCGGTGTTCGGGGCGACGTACAGGTCGACGCTCCGCAGCAGCCGCGCCTTGTCCTCGTCGCTCACCATCCCGAGGAACTCGACGCGGTCCCGCATCTCCTTCGGCAGCGTGGCAACCGCCTCCTCCTCGTCGCCGCGCCCCGCGACCAGCAGCCGCGCGTCCGGGCGTTCGGCCAGAATCCCGGGGAGGGCGCGCATCAGGACGGGCAGTCCCTTGCGCGGCTCGTCGATGCGTCCGATGAAGCCGATGGTCTGTCCCTGCCACTCGGCCTTCGCGTCGGCCTTCGCGAAGAAGTCGACGTCGACGCCGTTGGGGATGACGACCGCGTCCCCGCCGAGGTGCTCGACCAGCGTGCGCCGCGCGTACTCGCTCACCGCGATACGGGCGCTGATCTTCTCCAGTGCGGGCTGCAGGATCGGGTACGCCGCGATCATCGCCCGCGACTTCGGGTTGGAGGTGTGGAAGGTGGCGACGATCGGCCCCTGCGCCGCCCAGCACGTGAGCAGACCCAGCGAGGGCGAGGTCGGCTCATGGATGTGGATCACATCGAAGGTGCCGTCGTGCAGCCAGCGCCGTACCCGCGCGGCGGAGAGGAACCCGAAGTTGAGGCGGGCGACCGAGCCGTTGTACGGGACGGGGACGGCCCGGCCCGCGGACACGACGTACGGCGGCAGCGGCGTCTCGTCGTCGGCGGGCGCCAGGACGGAGACCTCGTGCCCCAGCCGGATCAGGTGCTCGGCCAGGTCCCGGATGTGGAACTGGACGCCGCCCGGCACGTCCCAGGAGTACGGGCAGACAATGCCGATCTTCACGAGAACTCCCGACGCGGCTCGAGGTCGTCGAGCCACAGTCGTTGCAGCATGTGCCAGTCCTCCGGGTGCTCGGCGATACCGACGGCGAAGGCGTCCGCCACCGCCTGCGTCATGACGGACGTCTTCTCGGCCCGCGTACCTGTCTCCGGTACGCCGACGGGCGCGTGGATGCGTCCGCGCATCACCGGTGAGTCGTCGTACCAGAGGGTCGCCGGCAGCAGCAGCGCCCCGGTCTGCTGCGCCAGCATCGCGGGCCCGCCGGGCATCCGTGCCGTCTCGCCGAAGAACTTCACCTCGGTGCCGGACGCGGACAGGTCGCGGTCGGCGACCAGGCAGACGAGGCCGCCGGCCCGCAGCCGCCGCGCCAGCGTCCCGAAGGCACTGGCACCCGTGTGCGGCAGGACCTCCATCCCGAGGCCCTCCCGGTACGCGACGAACCGGTCGTACAGCGACTCGGGCTTGAGCCGCTCCGCGACGGTGGTGAAGGGGATCCCCAGCGCGGTGGTGGCCCAGGCGCCTGCGAGATCCCAGTTGGCCAGGTGCGGAAGCGCCAGTACGACGCCCCGCCCGGAGGCCAGGGTGTCCGTCAGGAGGTGGATGTCCTCGATCTCGACACCGGCCTTCACCCGCTCCGCGCTCCACGCGGGCAGCCGGAACGACTCCATCCAGTAGCGCATGTACGAGCGCATGCCGGCCCTGGACAGCTCGGCGAGGCGCTCGGGGCCCGCGTCCGGCACCACCCGGGCGAGATTGGACTCCAGCCGCAGCACGCTCGGGCCGCGCCGCTTCCACACCGTGTCGGCGAGCGTGCGCCCGAGGGCGGCGGACACCGGCTCGGGCAGTTTCTTCACGCCGGCCCAGCCCAGGCCGTACAGCGTGTCCGTCAGCCGTTCCCTGACACCGCTCACGAGGTGGCCTCGCTGCCCGGCGACGCCGCCGCGCCCGGCGCAGCCGCCGCGTCGGCCTCCGCCGATTCCCGGCGTACGGTGACGACCCGCTGTCCGAGCGTCACCAGGCTGCCCGCCGCCACGACCCACAGGGCGATCGGCAGCAGTACGTCGATGCCCGGCACCCCGAAGCCGTGCAGTCCGGCGAGCCCGGCGGCGACGAGCGTGATGACGAGCCGCTCGGCCCGCTCCACCAGGCCGTTCACCGCCACCGGCAGGCCGATCGACTCGCCGCGCGCCTTGGTGTACGAGACGACCTGGCCACTGGCGAGGCAGAAGATGGCGACGGCGCACAGCACGTTGTCGTCGCCGGCGCCCGCGTACCAGAGCGCGATCCCGCCGAAGATCGCCGAGTCGGCGACCCGGTCGAGCGTCGAGTCCAGGAAGGCGCCCCAGCGGCTCGACACCCCGGCCTGCCTGGCCATGTTGCCGTCGACGAGGTCGGAGAAGACGAAGAGGGTGATGACGATCGTGCCCCAGAAGAACTCTCCCCGGGGGAAGAAGACCAGCGCACCCGCCATCACTCCGGCCGTACCGACGAGGGTCACCGCGTCCGGGCTCACCCCGCGACGGAGCAGAAACGCGGCGAACGGTGTGAGGACACGCGTAAAGAATGCACGCGCGTACTTGTTCAGCATGGCCTTCCCGAGGGTCGGTGGCCGGTCCAGCCCCTGTGGCCACCGGCTGGCCCATCGTAGCGACGCCGGAGCCGCGACACCGCCGGGGCACCGGCGAGCCACCGGCGGGGCCCCGGCGCCCCGGGGATCGCACGCCACGTATGGACGGAGCGTGGCCGGAGTGGAAAGCTCGAATGACCGCGGGCGTCACCGGTGTCGCCTCGCCACTGCGGCTCCCACATGTCCGCGCCCCCTCTCCTCACCGTGCTCGGAACAGGGAGGCAAGATCATGGGCGACAAGACACACACGCGCCACCCCGGGGCCGCCGGCAGGGCGGCGGCGGCCGACCGGCCCTCGTCCGTACGCAACGTCGTGCTGGTCGGCCACAGCGGATCGGGAAAGACGACCTTGGCCGAGGCCCTCGCGCAGACAGCGGGAGCGGTCAACAGGGCGGGCCGCGTCGAGGACGGCACGACCGTCTCGGACTACGACGAGATCGAGCACCGGCAGCAACGCTCGGTGCAGTTGTCGCTGATCCCGGTCGAATGGGGCGGCGTGAAGATCAATCTGATCGACACCCCCGGATACGCCGACTTCGTCGGGGAACTCAGGGCCGGTCTGCGGGCGGCGGACGCGGCCCTCTTCGTCGTCTCGGGGTCGGACGGCGTGGACGGCTCGACCCGGATGGTGTGGGAGGAGTGCGCCGCGGTCGGCATGCCGCGGGCGATCGTCTTCACCCACCTCGAAGCGGCCAGGTCCGACTTCGACGAGATGACCCGGCTCTGCGCGCAGACCTTCGGGGGCGACGACCCCGACGCCGTACTGCCGCTGTACCTGCCGCTGTACGGACACCGGGGACCCGACGGGCACGCCCCGGTCGAGGGGCTCGTCGGCCTGCTGTCGCAGCGGGTCTTCGACTACTCCTCCGGCGAGCGCCAGGAGGCACCGCCGGACGGCCAGCAGGTACCCCGGATCGAGGCGGCCCGCGGCCGGCTGATCGAGGGGATCATCGCCGAGAGCGAGGACGAGACCCTCATGGACCGCTATCTCGGCGGTGAGGAGATCGACCACAAGACACTCGTCGACGACCTGGAACGGGCCGTCGCGCGCGGCACCTTCCACCCCGTGCTCGCCGCCGCGCCGGCGGCCGACGGGGGCCGCCAGGGCATCGGCACCGTCGAGCTGCTGGAGCTGATCGCGGGAGGCTTCCCGACCCCCGCCGAGCGCGAGGCGCCCGCGGTCACGACGCCCGACGGCAGGCCGCGCCCGCCGGTCACCTGCGACCCCGACGGGCCGCTGGTCGCCGAGGTCGTCAAGACGGCGTCCGACCCGTACGTCGGGCGGGTCAGCCTGGTGCGGGTCTTCTCCGGCACCCTGCGGCCCGACGAGACGGTCCACGTGTCGGGGCACGGCCTCACGGACCGGGGCCACGAGGGCCCGGACCTTCACGAGGCGGACGAACGGATCGGCGCGCTGTCCTCCCCCTTCGGCAAGCACCAGCGCCCCTTGGACCACTGCATCGCGGGCGACATCGCCAGCGTCGCCAAGCTGATGCGCGCGGAGACCGGGGACACCCTGTCCTCGAAGGACGACCCGCTGCTGATGGCACCCTGGACCATGCCCGACCCGCTGCTGCCGCTCGCCGTCCAGGCGCACAGCAAGGCGGACGAGGACAAGCTCTCCCAGGGGCTCGCGCGGCTGGTCGCCGAGGACCCGACGATGCGCCTGGAGCAGAACCAGGACACCCGCCAGCTGGTGCTGTGGTGCTTGGGCGAGGCCCACCGCGACGTGGCACTGGAGCGCCTGCGCAGCCGGTACGGGGTGCGGGTGGACGTCGTGCCCCACAAGGTGTCGCTGCGCGAGACGTTCGGCGCCGGGGCGAGCGGCCGCGGCCGTCACGTGAAGCAGTCCGGAGGCCACGGACAGTACGCGATCTGCGAGATCGAGGTGGAGCCGCTGCCGCCGGGCAGCGGGATCGAGTTCGTCGACAAGGTTGTGGGCGGCGCGGTGCCGCGCCAGTTCATCCCGTCCGTCGAGAAGGGGGTGCGCGCCCAGGCGGGGCGCGGTGTCGCCGCGGGTTACCCACTCGTGGACATACGCGTGACACTGCTCGACGGAAAGGCGCACTCGGTGGACTCCTCCGACGCGGCGTTCCAGACGGCGGGCGCGCTGGCGCTGCGCGAGGCCGCGGCCGACGTGAGGATCCACCTGCTGGAGCCGGTCGCCGAGGTGCTGGTGCTGGTGCCCGACCACTACGTCGGGCCGGTCATGAGCGACCTGTCGGGGCGGCGGGGGCGGGTGGTCGGAACCGAGCAGGCGGGCCAGGGGCGCACGCTCGTACGGGCCGAGGTTCCGGAGATCGAAATGGAACGGTACGCGCTGGACCTGAGGTCGGTCTCGCACGGCACCGGACGCTTCAGCCGCTCGTACGTCCGCCACGAGCCGATGCCGCCCCAGCTGTCGGGCAAGATACGCGAACAGGCGGAAAAAGGGTCATAATTCATGAGCCGCCCGTCCAATTACCTTGCGACGGGCGGCATTTCGCTGTCCCATGACGGGCAGGAACACCCTGGACACGCTGGATACGCTGGGGGCCCAGTTCAGAAGGTGTGCCGGGCACGGCAGTTGAGGACAGGCCGCAGGAGCGGTTGCGCGCGGCGATGGGGGCAGCACAGTGGCGGATGACGGATTCGACTTCTCACCGGGGGCACAGGTACCGCTCCAGGGCTCCGCGGGCCAGACCGCCGCGACCCAGGCCCTCGCCTCGGCGGCGTACCGCGACAGCCCGGTGACCGAGATCCTCAAGGCCAACAACGAATGGCACAAGTCCGAGGTCAAGAAGGGCAAACTCTCCCTCTTCGAACCGAACCTGGGTGAGGCCTTCTCGCGCGCCGTACAGGTGCGCATGCTCGGCGGGGCCCGCAAGGCGCTCATCCAGTCCTTCGGCACCGAACCGCAGACCGTCGTCGAGCACTGCCTCGCCGCGACCCGCATCCGCAAGGAGCGGGACGCCAAGCTCACCGGCGTCATGGCGCTCTTCGGTCTGCTCTTCCTGCCCGGTCTGCTCATCTGGCTCGCCGTCTTCCAGCTGCGCCGCACGATCGCCGGCGCCCAGGGAAAACGGGCCGGCGCCTTCGGCACCGCCGCCCTGATCGCCGTGGGCGGCCTCCTCCTGATCCTCTTCGTCATGCTGCCCCTCGGCGGATTCCTGGCGATCTACCTGCGGGCGATGCTCGTCGCCCCCGTCGTCGGCTGGCTGCTGGCCAAGCGGATCTGCGAATCCACGGCCGTGGACATGCGGAGCCGCTGGGAGAGCCTGCTGGGGGGCGGCGGCGTGGGCGCCAAGATCCCCGAGGCCGTTCCCCGTGACCCCAACGAGTCCGCCGCCGAGCAGCTGCGCCAGTCGCTCGCCAAGCTCACCGCCGAGCAGTACAGCAACTCGGTCTTCTACGCCGGCCCCAAGGGGATACTCGGCATGGGCACCCGCTGGGGCAGCTGGCAGCTCGCCGAGGAGCTCGTCCCCCGGGAGGCCGGCAAGGAGATCCACGGCTTCCGCAGCTGGGACGTCATCCGTGCCATCCACGACCAGCTGCGGATGCTGGAGCGCGGCCCGCTGCACACCGGCGGCTTCCCCAAGCCGTCCGTACGGCACTGGATCGTCGCCCCGATCGGCGAGAACGCGGGCGAGGTGGCCAGGCCCGACGGCCAGGACGTCGACGCGTTCCAGATCAAGGGCCACGAGATACAGCGGATCTGCAACGAGCAGCAGTTCGGCGCCGGAAACCGGCACTACCTGGGTGTGCAGTTCACCCTGTGGGACGGCCAGCTCGTCATCACCATGCTGATCACGGTCACCGTGCTGCACGAGACGCTGCGCATCGAGGTCACCGGCCACGCGCTGGGGCCGGTCCACTCGCTCTTCACCACGAAGCCCGCGGCCAAGACGGTGACGGTCAGCAAGGCGGTCAAGTTCTGGGAGACGGTCGACAAGAACCTGCCGCTCGTGGACGCCAACGAGGTGGTGCGGCTGGCGGTCCGCGCCCCGTTCACCTGGTTCCCGCCGGTCCTCGACTTCTTCGGCGGCAAGATCGTGCTCCCCGAGCCCTTCGGCCTGCGGCACGCCTGGGCCGAGAAGCCCTGGCGGCACCGCTTCATGGCCGACGACGCGATGCGCGCGGCCACGCCCGTGCTGCGCGTGGTCCACGCCGCGGCCATCCGCGTGCTCGACGACCACGGCGTGGACACCGACCGCTTCAGCAACCGTTCCCTGGTCCTCAGCGGCATGGTCCAGGACGCGGCGCCGAGGAAGGCCGACATCTACGACGCGTGACGCTCGGGGAGGGGAAGCCTGCGGGCACCCGTGGGGTCAGACGGCGGGCCAGGCGTCGGCCAGCATCTTGCGGGTGTCACCCAGCAGCTGCGGCAGCACCTTCGTGTGCCCCACGACCGGCATGAAGTTCGTGTCGCCGCCCCAGCGCGGCACCACGTGCTGGTGCAGGTGCGCCGCGATGCCGGCCCCGGCGACCGCGCCCTGGTTCATCCCGATGTTGAAGCCCTGCGCCCCGGAGGCCGTGCGCAGCGCCGACATCGCCTGCTTGGTGAGCAGCGCGAGCTCGGCGGTCTCGGCGTCGTCCAGGTCCGTGTAGTCGGCGACGTGCCGGAACGGGACCACCATCAGGTGTCCGCCCGTGTAGGGATACAGATTGAGTACCGCGTACACGTGCTCACCGCGCGCGACGACGAGACCGTCCTCGTCGGACTTCGCCGGGATCGAGCAGAACGGGCAGCCGTCCTCGGCCCCCGGACCGGTCGGCTTGTTCTCCCCCTGGATGTACGCCATCCGGTGAGGCGTCCACAGGCGCTGGAACGCGTCCGGCGTCCCGACTCCGATCTGCTGCTCCGGCTCAGTCGTCATGGAGTGCAGCATATGACTTGGTACCCGCCGAACGTGTCGCCGGGGCGGGGCCGGCCACCCGGCGGCCATGCTGGGGCGATGCACGACGATCACGGCAGTCCGCTGGAGCGGTGGGAGGAGCGGGCCGAGCTTCCGCTCTTCGCCGCGTCGCTCCTCTTCCTCGCCTCGTACGCGGTCCGCGTGCTGGCCCACGGCCTCGCGCCGGCCTGGCGGAACGCGTGTCTGGCGGTGACCGTGGCCCTGTGGGCGCTGTTCGTCGCCGACTACCTGGTGCGCTGGCGGCTCTCGGGCCGGAGGCTGGGCTTCGTCCGTACCCACTGGCTGGACACCGTCGTGCTGGTGCTTCCGCTGCTGCGCCCGGTCCGCATGGTGCGGGTGTACTGGGCGGTGCAGCGCAGGCGTGACCGGCCCCGGCTGACCCTGCACGCCCGGGTGATCACGTACGCGGGCCTTACGGCCGTGCTCCTGGGGTTCGCCGGCGCCCTGTCCGTCTACCACCAGGAACACGCCGCGCCCGGCGCGACGATCCGTACCTTCGGAGACGCCCTGTGGTGGACCTGCTCGACACTGACGACCGTGGGGTACGGCGACGTGGCGCCGGTGACCTGGGCCGGCCGGCTCATCGCGGTCGGCATGATGGGCGGCGGCATGGCGCTGCTGGGAGCGGTGACGGGCTCCTTCTCGGCCTGGCTGATCCAGACGTTCGCGCGGGAGGACGAGAACAGGCCCCCGGCGGGCTGACCGCTCCGCCGGGGGCCTGGCTCACCGTTCACACGGGAGGGCCGGTCACACCTGGACGCGGCGCTCCACGACGTCGGCGATCTTCGCCAGCGCCTCCTCGCGGGGGATGCCGTTCTCCTGCGATCCGTCGCGGTAGCGGAAGGAGACGGTGCCCGCGTTCATGTCCTCGTCACCAACGATGATCATGAAGGGAACCTTCTGCTTCTGCTGGTTCCTGATCTTCTTCTGCATCCGGTCCGAGGAGGCGTCCACCTCGACCCGCAGGCCCTTCTTCTTCGCGTCGGCGGCGAACTCCTGGAGGTACGGGATGTGCGCGTCGCCGATCGGGATGCCGACCGCCTGCACGGGGGCGAGCCAGGCCGGGAACGCGCCCGCGTAGTGCTCCAGGAGCACCGCGAAGAAGCGCTCGATGGAGCCGAACAGGGCGCGGTGGATCATCACCGGACGCTGCTTGCTGCCGTCGGGGCCGGTGTACTCCAGGTTGAAGCGCTCCGGCAGGTTGAAGTCGAGCTGCACGGTCGACATCTGCCAGGTACGGCCGATGGCGTCCTTGCACTGGACGGAGATCTTCGGGCCGTAGAAGGCGGCGCCGCCCGGGTCCGGGACCAGCGGAAGCCCCTGCTTCTCGGCGACCTGGCGCAGGGTCTCGGTGGCCTCTTCCCAGATCTCGTCCGAGCCGACGAACTTCTCCGGGTCCTTGGTGGACAGCTCCAGGTAGAAGTCGGTCAGGCCGTAGTCGCGCAGCAGGCCGAGGACGAAGGTGAGCGTACGGTCGAGCTCCTCCGCCATCTGCTCCTTGGTGCAGTAGATGTGCGCGTCGTCCTGGGTGAAGCCCCGGGCGCGGGTCAGGCCGTGCACCACGCCGGACTTCTCGTACCGGTACACGGTCCCGAACTCGAACAGGCGCAGCGGCAGTTCACGGTAGGACCGGCCCCGCGCGTCGAAGATCAGGTTGTGCATCGGGCAGTTCATGGGCTTGAGGTAGTAGTCCGTGCCCTCGTCGAGCTGCATGGGCGGGTACATGCCGTCGGCGTACCAGTCCAGGTGGCCCGAGGTCTCGAAGAGCTTCCCCTTGGTCGCGTGCGGGGTGTAGACGAACTCGTACCCCTCCTCCTCGTGCCGGCGGCGCGAGTAGTCCTCCATGACCCGGCGGATGATGCCGCCCTTGGGGTGGAAGACCGCGAGGCCGGAGCCGATCTGCTCCGGGATGGAGAAGAGGTCCAGCTCGGAGCCGAGCTTGCGGTGGTCGCGCTTCTCGGCCTCGGCGAGGAACTCCAGGTGCGCCTTCAGCTCGTCCTTCGACGGCCACGCGGTGCCGTAGATGCGCTGGAGCATCGGGTTCTTCTCGCTGCCGCGCCAGTAGGCGGCGGCGTTGCGCATCAGCTTGAACGCGGGGATGTTCCGGGTGGTCGGCAGGTGCGGACCGCGGCAGAGGTCCTTCCAGCACAGGTCACCGGTCTTGGCGTCCAGGTTGTCGTAGATGGTCAGCTCGCCGCCGCCCACCTCGACGTTCGCGCCGTCGTCGGTCGAGGCGGAGCCCTTGATGCCGATGAGTTCCAGCTTGTACGGCTCGTCCGCCAACTCCTCGCGCGCGGCCTCGTCGGTGACGACGCGGCGCGAGAAGCGCTGCCCGCGCTTCTGGATCTCCTGCATCTTCTTCTCGATGGCCTTGAGATCCTCGGGGGTGAACGGCTTCTCGACGTCGAAGTCGTAGTAGAAGCCGTCCTTGACCGGCGGGCCGATGCCGAGCTTCGCCTCGGGGAAGAGCTCCTGCACGGCCTGCGCCATGACGTGCGCGGTCGAGTGGCGCAGGATGTTCAGGCCGTCCTCGGAGGAGATCTCGACCGGCTCGACCTCCTCGCCGTCGGCGACGACGTACGCCAGGTCCTTCAGCTCGCCGCCCACGCGCGCGGCGACGACGGTGCGCTCACCGGGGAAGAGCTCGGCCGCCGTAGTGCCCGTGGTCACCACGCGCTCTTCCCGCTCGGAATCGCGTTGGATGAACACACGGACGTCCGACACCGGTCACTCCTGTCTGAGGGGGTCGCGCGTAAGTTGTTGCGCGCGCAGTAACCAACTGTACCGAGCCGGGCGGCCCCCTCGCTAAACGGTTAATCCCCGCCGCACGCCTCCTCGAAAAAGTCCAGGTTCTCCTGGAGCGACTTCATCAGCCGGTCCCGCTCCGCGTCGTCCACCTGCACGGGCACCACGCTCCGTGCGCCGGTGAGCCGCCGGAAGCCGCCCCGGCTCTCCAGCTGCCCGTGGACCCTGATCGGCAGCCCGACCAGGTGGGCGTGGCCCGCGATCCGGTACGCCTCCTCGTCGAGCACCATCCGTACGTACGGCACTTCCGCGCCCGCCAGGACACGCAGCCGCACCGTGCCGGCCCCGCGCGGCCCCGAGCGCCGCATCCGTACCACCGCGCCCGTGATCCGTACCGTCACGGAGGGCTCGTCGAGCAGGTAGCGCGCGCCCGCCTCGCGCAGCGCCGGCAGGTCGCCCGGCGAGAACTCCACCGCTTCGGGACGCGCCGCGCACCCCTCGGGCACCCCGGCGGCGGGTGACCACTCCAGGGCCACGCGCGCGCCCTCCGAGCCGTGGACCAGCGCGATCACGGCCTCCGTCAGCTCGCGGCTCACACCGGCCCCGACCGCCGTGTCGAAGGCGTCCATGCCGCCGGTCGCCCGCTGGTAGTCGACGGCCTCGCGGGCGGCGTGCAGGGCGTGGTGCAGCCGTACGACGACGCCGCGTCCCGCCGCCACCGGTACGAACGCGGTGAGGGCGCGCCCGCCCGGCGCGGGCCCCACCAGTACGCCCTCCAGGGACGCCTGCGCCTGCCGCCGGTGCCGTGCGCCGTAGTACCCGGCGCGCCCGCGTGAGGCCAGCGCCGCGGCGAGCAGCATCTGGCGCGCGGCCGAGCGCAGCCGTTCCTGCGCGGTCCACGAGACGGCTCCCGAGGGGCCTTCCGGTACGTCGCGCCACCAGCGGATCTCGTCGCTGGGGACGGTGAGGGAGACGAGCACCTCGCGGGCGGAGGGCGCGGCGCAGCGGGCGAGCGCGGTCAGCGCCTCGCCGAGCAGGTCGTCGCTGTCGGGGAACGCCCGGCTCTCGGGCACGAGCAGGCTCGTCCCGCCGCCGGACGGCCCGGGCGGGGTCCAGCGGGCGTAGCGGCCCGCCGCTCCCCCGCGCCGCCGCCAGCCGTGCCGGGCCAGCAGCACGCCGAGCACGGCGGGGTCGACGTGGGCGGGATCGGGTCCCGCGCCGGCGTCCCAGATGCCGGGGCCCGTGGCGAAGCCGCTGTCGGACTCCGTGCCCGGGTGCGGTCGCAGGGGTTCGTCGATCGGCCGGTGGTGCATCAGGGTCTCCCTCCCACCCCGACCCGGGTCATGATCTCGCAGAGTGCTCGGTCGTCGAATATCCGCGAGGTCGGGATCCGCACAGTGGTCCTGCGCCTGCCCGTCACCGGGTGTCCGGCCAGGTTGGTCCAGTAGCAGCAGTGCCGCAGGTCGAGGCCGTCGTGACCGGCGCGCAGCCAGTCGTCCTGGGTCCGTGGTACGAGCATCACGACAAGGATCTTGTGCACCGACACCGGGCTGCGGGCGAGCTTCTCCAGATGAGCGTTGTCGAGTGTGAAGGAGAAGGCTCCCCCCGCCGGGCGCGGCGGGATCTGATAGGTGCATTTGAGCTGCACCTTGATGGTGACTTCGTCATCGACGGTGTGCCCGGGAGCGCTGTGGCTCACGTGCCAGTCGATGCCGTTGTCCGGAAACGGCTGCGAGAGAGAGCATCCCGCGGCCGCCGCGACCGCGTGCAGATAGCCCACCTGAAGAGTCTCCATGCAGGCAGTGGTGGCGAGTCCGCCGCGCAGCGGTGCGATCCGCTCGGGCAGCAGCCCGCCCGGTTCGGGCTGCGTGAGCGCCATGGCTGACGGTGCCTCCCGGGCTGTGCCGATCAGTTTCCCGTGACGGCCCGCCGACTTCACGCCCCGTCACTTGTGTTGTCTCCGCTGCGTATCCCCCTCAAACGGCGTACCGGACAAACGACCCGGGTATCACCGCTTCGGGCAGGGGACGCGCGCCGTCTGCCAAGGGAGCAAGAGGAGTTCGGACATGACGTGCTGGTACGAAGGACCCCTGGCCGCGTTCGACACCGAGACGACGGGGGTGGATGTCGAGGAGGACCGCATCGTCTCCGCCGCGCTGGTCGTGCAGGACGCGCCGGGCGGACGGGTGCGGGAGACGCGCTGGCTGGTGAATCCGGGGATCCCGGTGCCTCCGGAGGCGACCGGGATCCACGGGCTGACGGACGATCACCTGCACCGCAACGGCCGCTGGCCCGCGCCGGTCATGGATGAGATAGCCAGAGGGCTCGCCGAGCAGAGCATCGCCCGCCGGCCGCTGGTGGTGATGAACGCGCCCTTCGACCTGACCCTGCTGGACCGGGAGCTGAGGCGCCACCGGGCGTCGTCGCTGGGGCGCTACCTGGAGAGCCGCCCGCTGTGCGTGCTGGATCCGCGCGTACTGGACAAGCATCTGGACCGCTACCGCAAGGGCCGCCGTACGCTCACCGATCTGTGTGCGCAGTACGAGGTGGAACTGGACGGCGCCCATGACGCGGCCGCCGACGCGACGGCCTCGCTGGAGGTCGTACGCGCCCTCGGCCGCCGTTTCGCCTCGCGTCTGGAGCGGCTCTCACCGGCCGAGCTGCACACCCTCCAGGCGGTGTGGCACGCGGCGCAGGCGCGCGGCCTGCAGGCGTGGTTCGCGCGCAACGGGTCGGAGGAAGAGGTGAATACGGCGTGGCCGCTGCGCCCCGAGATGCCGGCGGCCGCCGCCTGAACGGACGGTGCGGGGCGATACAAAAAAGCCGGTCCGCCTGTGACGGACCGGCCTTCCCGGGTGGGCGATACTGGTTTCGAACCAGTGACCTCTTCGGTGTGAACGAAGCGCTCTCCCACTGAGCTAATCGCCCGGGAACGGACTGAACCATACAGGCCGCCGGGGGGTTGGTTCAAACCGCGAGCGCGGCCGAGAGCCCGCGCCGCCCGCCCCGCATCATCAGCGCGTGGTTGGCGACGAGGAGCGGCCGCCCGGGTACGGCGAGCCGGCGCATCAGCGCCTTGCGCACCTCCACTTCCTGCTCGTAGAGGGCGCGCGCGCCGCTGCCGCGCGGCTGTACGGTCCAGCGCGCCCAGCCTTCGAGGTCGCCGGTCATGGCCACCTCCAGGACGCCGGCCTCCGGGGCGCGCCGCCTTTCCTGAGCGGTGACGACCAGTTCGTACGGCAGGAAGGAACGGAACCGGGCGATGCCGGTGCGGTCGTCGAGGCGGGTGACCTGCCGCACCTGCGGCCACCACCGCGGGTACTCGTCGACCCGTTCCAGCACGCCGTAGACCCTGCTGGGCGGGGCGGGCAGATCCCAGACGCTGCGAAAGCGGTAACGGCACCAGTCCATGTGCCAAGTCTGCGCGCTCCCGCACGTACTCACCGGGGATCTGAGTATCCGCGCCCATGTTCCGCCGTGTGTTCCGCGCCACACTCATCGACCATGGAGAACGCACTGCCGCCGGCGGAAGAACTGGTGGTCCTCGATCACGAGCTGGGCCTGCTCGAAGCCCGGCGCGCCCAGTTGCTCGCCCGCCGGGCGTGGCTGCTCACCGCCGTGCGGCAGCCTCCGCCCACCGCTCCGCGCGGTCCCTTCACGCCGTACGCCGGGGCCTTCGGCGCCGGGCAGGCACCGCGCGCGCCGCAGGACGCCTCGCCGCGCGGTGCGCAGAACGTGCTGCTGGCGCTCGGCGGTGTTCTGCTGACGGTCGCCGCGATCGCCTTCACGCTGGTGAGCTGGGGCCATCTGGGCATCGGCGGCCGCTCGGCGGTGCTGGGCGCGGTGACGGCCCTGGCGCTGGCCGCGCCGGTCCTGCTGCTGCGCCGCGGCCTCGTCTCGACCGCCGAGTCGGTGGCTGCGCTGGGTCTGGCCCTCACGGTGCTCGACGCGTACGCCCTGCGCCGCGTGGCGCTGCCCGGGGCGGACCCGCTCGCGTACGCCGCGATCGGTTCGGCCGTGCTGGCGGCGCTCTGGGCGGCGTACGGCCTGGGGCTCGGCCGGCTGCGGATCCCGCTGCCCGCCGCGCTGATCACCGCTCAGTTCCCCTTCGTCCTCTGGGCACTGGCGGCCGGGCCGGGCCCGCTGACGTTCGCCTGTGCGCTGTCGGCGACGGCCGCGCTCGATGTCGCCGTGGCCCTGTGGGGGGCCGGCCGCGCGGTGCGCCCGTTCGCGTATGCCGGTGCCTGGCTGACGGGCGCGGGGGCGCTGCTCGGCGCCGGCGTCCTGTCGGTGGCGGCGGGCAGCCCGGCGGACGCGCTGCGGCCGGGCGTGCTGCTGGTGGCGGTTGCCGCCCTCGCCCTGTCCGCCGCCCGGCGCGTTCCGGCACCGCATGCCGTGGCGCCCTCGGCGGCGGCCGGTCTCGCGGCGCTGGCGGCCGTCGGCGGTGTGGCGCGCCCCGCTGCGGGGGACGCGTGGGCGGTGCCCGTGTACGTGCTGTGCGCCGTGGTCCTGGCGGCCGTCGTACGGGCGGGCCTGCCGCGTCCCGTGGCGGCCGGCCTGGCCGGTGCGTCCGGTGCGGTGCTGGCCGCGGGCGCCCTGTGGGCGCTGCCTCCGGCCGCGGCCGGCCTGCTCGGCCCCGCGGCACAGGTGGAGCGCGTCTGGTCCGGTGCCCCGGCCGGCGTCCGCGAGGCGCTCTTCTCCGGGCTCTCCTGGCCGTGGACGGCCGCGGCCCCGCTGGTCCTGCTGACCGTGGCCGCGGTCTCGGCCGCCGCGGCGGCGGCGGCGCGCCGTCCGGCCGCGCCCGGTCACACCTGGTGCGTCCCGGCGGCGTGCGCGGCCCTGGTCCTGGTGTGGGCGGCGGCGCACGCCCTCCCGGCCACGCTGGACTTCGGCTACCCCGCGGCCGTAACGCTGCACCTGTTCCTGACCGCGGCGCCCCTGGTCCTGGCGGTACGTCCCGTCCCGGCCGGAACCGCCACGGCGCCCCGCGTGCCCCATGCGCCTCTCGCGTTCACGGCGCTCGCCTGCGCTCTGGCGTCGGCGCTCTCCGTCTCGCTGCTGTCGCTGGCCGCGCAGGCCGCCACGCTCATCGTGCTCGGCGTCCTGGCGGCGCTGTTCGGCGCGGCCGCCGTGTTCGCCAGGGGGTCCGTCACGCCGCCCGTCTGTGCCGCCGCGGCCGTCGGGTACGCGACGGGGCTCACCGGCGCCGCCGCTGCCGCGCTCACGCTCGCGCCCCACCAGGCCGCATGGGCGATCCTCGCCGTGCCCGCGGCCGCCGCCGCGCTCGCCGCCCGGGTGCGCGGCCACTCCACCGCCCTCCCCCTGGAGGTCACGGGCGCCGCGGCGGCGCTGCTCGCGATCGGCCTCGCCTCGGGCCACGCCCCCGCCCTCGCGCTGGTCCTGGCGCTGTGCGGGGTCATCGCCGCGGGCACGGCCGTACGGGCGGACCGGCGCCCCGTCGGGTACGCGGCGGTCGCGCTCTTCGTGCTGGCCACCTGGGTCCGCCTCGGCGCCTCCGACGTCGTCACGCCCGAGGCGTACACGCTCCCCGTCACCGTCCCGGCGCTCGCGATCGGCGTGCTGCGCCGCCGGCGCGACGCGGATGCCTCCTCCTGGACGGCGTACGGTCCGGGGCTCGCCGCGACCCTCCTGCCGAGCCTGATCGCGGCCTGGGGCGACCAGCACTGGCTGCGCCCGCTGCTCCTCGGGGCCGCGGCCCTGGCCCTGACCCTGACGGGCGCCAGGCACCGGCTCCAGGCGCTGCTGGTGCTCGGTTCCGCCGTGCTCGCCCTGGTCGCGCTGCACGAGCTCGCGCCGTACGTCGCCCAGGTCGTCGGCGCACTCCCCCGCTGGCTGCCGCCGGCCCTCGCGGGCCTGCTCCTGCTGGCCGTCGGGGCGACGTACGAGCAGCGTCTGCGCGACGCCCGCCGGCTGCGGGACACACTGGGCCGGATGCGCTGAGGCCGGGCCGCCCGGGGCCGGGAAACGGCGAAGGCCCGGAAGACTTTCGTCTTCCGGGCCTTCGGTCCGGGTGGGCGATACTGGGTTCGAACCAGTGACCTCTTCGGTGTGAACGAAGCGCTCTCCCACTGAGCTAATCGCCCCGGCGCTCCGCACACATTACCCCATGTCAGCGGGGATCCCGAACCGGTTGCCGGTCACTCCCCACCGGCCCCGCCGGTCACTCCTCGATGTTCCACGGCATCGCGAAGCCGAACTCCCGGACGTAGATCCCGAGCAGCACCGCGATGATCACCAGGCCCACCGTGGTGAGGATCATGTTCCGCCGCCGGACCCTGGGGTCGAGCGCCTTCTGGGCCGCTTCGGTGACTTTCCGCTTCGTCCAGCGCAGCACCAGCTGCGCCCACACGAACTCGGTCGCCCAGATCGCCATACCGCCGAAGATCACCAGCCAGCCGGGCCCCGGCAGCGGCAGCATGACCACACCGGTGGCCACGACCGCCAGGCCGATGACGAATACCCCGACCTGCCAGCTCAGATGCAGCGGCTTCGACGCCTTGATGAACTGCGGCGCCCGCGAACCCAGGTCCCGCTCGTCCTCGCCCGCGTCCCCCGTGGCGGGCACTGTGGCCGCCGGGTCGACGACTTCTTCCCGCTCGTTACTCTCCGCGTTCATAAGGCCCAACCTACCCGACCCGACCGGGTGGCCGTAATACTCGTATCGCATCAAGTACCTCTCGGCCGTACGAGCTATCCGAAGCGCCGCAAACAGGTCAGAGGGGTTTACAACGGCACCGTAGGTGGCATGTCGATTTCGCCGACGTGCGAATCCCCGAGCGCACACTGAGCGAAAGGCCCTGGCGCTTATGAACACCACGGTCAGCTGCGAGCTGCACCTGCGCCTCGTAGTGTCGAGCGAGTCATCACTGCCTGTACCCGCGGGCCTGCGGTATGACACGGCCGATCCCTACGCCGTGCATGCCACCTTCCACACCGGAGCCGAGGAGACCGTCGAGTGGGTGTTCGCCCGCGATCTCCTCGCCGAGGGCCTTCACCGGCCCACCGGTACCGGCGACGTCAGAGTCTGGCCGTCCCGCAGCCATGGCCAGGGAGTCGTCTGCATCGCCCTGAGCTCCCCGGAAGGAGAAGCCCTGCTCGAAGCCCCGGCGCGGGCCCTGGAGTCGTTCCTGAAGCGGACGGACGCCGCGGTGCCACCGGGCACCGAGCACCGCCACTTCGATCTCGACACGGAACTCTCACACATCCTGGCGGAGAACTGAGCCAGGCCGAGAGCCGTTCCACGCCGTCCGACTCGGGGCGACGGCGCGGGGCGGACAACCGCATACAGCACACGCCGGCGCCGTCGCCGCGGGTTCCACCGCGGAGACGGCGCCGGTGCGCCGTGCGCGCGAGCCGCTAAAGTCGGCCAGCATCGGCGGGCGCCCGCCCGCGGCAGGCCAGGGAGCGAATCGTGCTGATCCCCCACGACACCAGGGGCGCCCTCGAGGTCGTCGTCGATCTGGTGAACACGGCGCCGGAGAGCGACCAGAGCGACCGGCTCGCGGACATCGAGGCGCTGTACGCCTTCGTACGCCTCCATCACGTCAGTGACATCGGTGAACTCGGCGAGGCGGATCTCAGGGCCGTACGGGACGTGCGAGCGCGCTTCGCGGACGTGTTCGCGGCGCCCGACCCCCGCACCTGCGCGGAGCTGATCAACCAGCTGGTGGCGGCGGCCGGCACCACACCGCGGCTGACCGACCACGACGGCTTCGACTGGCACGTGCACTACTTCGCGCCCGGCGCCTCGGTCGCGGACCACCTCGCGGCGGACTGCGGGATGGCGCTGGCCTTCATCGTGGTCTCCGGCGAGCACGAGCGGCTGCGCCGCTGCGAGGCCCCGGACTGCCGCCGGGCCTTCGTCGACCTCTCGCGCAACCGGTCCCGCCGCTACTGCGACAGCCGCACCTGCGGAAACCGGCTGCATGTGGCGGCGTACCGGGCACGGCGCAAGGAAGCCGCGGGCTGAGGCCTCACAGCAGGAAGAGATCATGCATCGCGGCCATCAGCAGCAGGAAGCCGATCACCCCGAGGAAGATCATCAGGGGTGGCTGGGAGAGCGCGAAAAGGCAGCCGCGCGGTTCTTCGGCGGGGGCGGGGGCTTCGCCCCGGGACGTGTCCAGCATCTCGGGGCGATGATGACGCAGTGCGGCCACCCCCGATGACCAACACGCCCATCTGCGCGGCCAGTTCGTCGATCTTGGCCGTTCGTGATCTCTCGTTGATCACTTCAGCGTCCGGGTTGCCAGGTTTTCGGATGCCTTGCCAGGGGTTCCACTCGCGGCCGTCCGGGCCCTTCGGGCCGTTCAGATGCCGTGCTTCTTCAGGATGGCTTCGATGTCGCTGAAGTCCTCCCCCGCCCCGTCGGCCTTCGGCTGCGCCTCGGCCCGGGACCGCTTCGGCTGCGCGGCCGCCGGGCTCCCCGCGCCGAGCGGCGGCGCGGACGCCTGCGGAGCGGCCTCCTCGCGCCGCGCGGCCCTGCGCTCCTTGCGGGTGCCGCCGGTACGGCGCTCCACTGCCCTGGTCGTCATGAAGAGCAGCCAGGAGAGTCCGAGCAGACCGAAGCCCATCCACACCTCCGGCTTGAAGGCGATGCCCGAAACCCACTCGACGACGCCGGTCAGCACCAGGCCGACCGGTACCAGCGCGTAGGCGGCGATGCGCGTCGCGGCCAGGAATCGCTTGCGGTACGCGGCGATCGCGGCGATGCCCAGACCGGCCGCGGACGCCGCGGAACAGATCGTCTCTGCCAGCATCCGGTCCTCCAGCCCCAGGGATTGCGTTCCCCTCCATCCTGCACCGGGGGAGCCCGCCCGGGCCACGCCCCCGTACGGTCTCAGGGACATCTCCGGGGCGGCCTCCTCCCCAGGGCCTGGTCGAGGACCTGTCCGGCGGGCTGGAAGACTGGTCCCATGACCGACTCCTCTCCCGCGCGCCCCGTCGTCCTCGACATCTGGTGCGACCTCCAGTGCCCCGACTGCCACGCCGCGCTGGACGACGTCCGCGCCCTGTGCGAGCGCTACCGTGACCGGCTCGACGTACACCTGCGTCACTTCCCCCTCGAGAAGAACAAGCACGCCTACGCCGCCGCTCAGGCCGCCGAGGAGGCTGTCGACCAGGGCAAGGGCTGGCCGTACGTGGAGGCGGTCCTCGCCCGCACCGGGGAGCTGGCGGCGAAGGGCGAGCCGCTCCTGCTGGAGGTCGCGGGCGAACTGGGGCTGGACGCGGAGGAGTTCGACACCGCCCTGATCGACGGCCGGCACCTCCTGATCGTCGACGCCGACCAGGCCGAGGGCAAGGCCATCGGCGTCACGGGCACGCCGACGTACGTCATCGACGGCGAGCGGCTGGACGGCGGCAAGAGCCAGGAGGGGCTGCGCGAACGCATCGAGGAGATCATCGACCGGCTGCTCGCCTGAACCGCCGCCGGAAACCGCCGCGCAGCCGCGGCCCGGGCCTCAGAGCAGCTGCTTGTAGAGGTGGTACGTCACCGGCTCGTAGCCGAGTGATTCGTACAGCCGCAGGGCCGGGGTGTTGTCCGTGAAGACGTTGAGCCCGATGCGCCCGGTCCCTGCCGCCAGCGCCTCGCGCTCGGCGAGCAGCAGCAGCGCACGGCCGAGCCCCCGCCCCCGGTGTTCCTCCGCCACCTCGACGTCGAAGACGTAGGCACCGCTCTGGCCGGGGTGGGGGTGGCGCAGCGCCAGCCAGAGCGTGCCCACCGCCACGCCGTCGCGGGTCAGGACGCCCAGGTACGTCTCCGGGGTGGCGATTCCGCCGGCGAGAGCGGCCGCGTGGTCGGCTTCCGTCTTGGCCCGCGCCGCTTCCTCGGAGAAGCCGCGCCGGGTCAGGGACCGCGTGTAGCCGGCCTTGGTGTGGACCAGCCAGGTCTCGAACTCGCTTCCGCTCATCGGCCTGCCCGCGACACCCTCGGGCAGCACGGGAGCCCGCGCGGGCAGGGGTTTGCCCATGATGCGGTTGCGTTCGGTGTAGCCGAGTGCGGCCGCCATGCGCCGCGCGGGCTCCGCCCCGGCCGGGACGGAGATCTCCACGCGGCCGCACCCCCAGCCGCGCAGCACCTCCTCGGCCGCGAGCGCGGCGACCGTCGCCCTCCCCCGGCGCCGGTCCGCCTCGTCGACGCGCAGTCCGGCGATACGGCCGACGCCGGTCCCCGAGCGGGGGTCCGTGGAGAGTTCGACCGTACCGACGGACCGGCTGTTCACGCACACCGCGTAGGTGCGCGATCTGGCGCCGTCGGCGCCTTGCTGAAGCGGCGCGGTCGGCCGCAGGGTTGTGGTCATCAGGGGAGTTGTACCCGCCGGACGGCCACCCGTCATCCGAATTCCCGGTGCTTTACGGGTCCAGGTCCGAGGCGGCCCGCTCGTCGAAGACGCGCATGGCCTTGGCGGTCACGGGGCCCGGTGCGCCCGGCAGTTGGCGCCCGCCGATCCGGTGCACCGCCTGTACGTCGCGCAGCGTGGAGGTCAGGAAGACCTCGTCGGCCCGCTCCAGTACGTCCAGCGGCAGGTCGGCCTCCCGGGCGCCCGTCCATTCGGCGGCCAGGGCGCGCGTGATTCCGGCGAGGCAGCCGGAGGAGACGGGCGGGGTGAACAGCTGCCCGTCGAGGACGACGAAGACGTTGGAGCCCGTGCCCTCGCAGAGCTGCCCGACGGTGTTCGCGAACAGCGCCTCGGACGCGCCCTCCTCGCGGGCGCGGGCGAGCGCGACGACGTTCTCGGCGTACGACGTGGTCTTGAGCCCGGTGAGGGCACCGCGCTCGTTGCGCGTCCAGGGGACGGTGATCACGGCGGTGCTGTCGGGGCGGCGGCCGGTTTCCCCGAGGGCGACGACCAGGGTGGGGCCGGTGTCCCCGCGCTCGGAGCCCAGCGGCGAGAGGCCGCCGGTGTAGGTGATCCGCAGCCGGCCGAGCTCCATGGGGTTGGCGTCCAGGACGGCGGCACAGGCGCGGCGCACCTCGTCGAGGTCGGGCTCGGGCAGCCCCAGGCCACGGGCGGAACGGGCCAGCCGCTCCAGGTGCCGGGTGAGGGCGAAGGTCCGCCCCCCGGTCGCCTTCACCGTCTCGAAGATCCCGTCGCCCACGGTCAGGCCGTGGTCCAGTACGGACACCCTGGCGGTGGCCGCGTCCCGCAGCCCGCCGTCGACCCAAAGCTTCATGAAGCGGTCCTTCCCGTCTCCTGGTACGTGCCCGACGCTACCGCGAGCAGCCGGGAGGCCTTCAGCTCGGTCTCCTCCCACTCGCGCTCGGGGTCGGAGCCCCAGGTGATGCCCGCGCCCGTACCGAACCTGAGGACCGGGCCGCCGGGGGCGGTGCGGTCGATCCAGAAGGTGCGTATGCCGACGGCCAGCTCGCCGGTGGAGCGGTCGGCGTCGACCCAGCCGATGCCTCCGCAGTACGGGCCGCGCGGCGCGGTCTCCAGCGCCTCGATGATCGTGAGGGCGCTGGACTTGGGGGCTCCCGTCACCGAGCCCGGCGGGAACGTCGCGGCGAGCAGCGCGGCCCAGCCGGCGCCGGGCGCGAGCTCGGCGCGGACGGTGGAGACCAGGTGGACGAGGCCGGGGTGCGGTTCGACCACGCACAGCTCCGGGACGGTCACGGAACCGGCGACGGCGACCCGCCCCAGGTCGTTGCGGACCAGGTCCACGATCATCACGTTCTCGGCGCGGTCCTTCTCCAGGAGATCGTCCGCCGTCCGCCCGGTGCCCTTGATCGGCCCGGACTCGACGGTCCGCCCGTCCCGCCGCAGGTAGAGCTCGGGGGACGCGGTGGCTATCTCGACGCCGTGCGCGGGCAGGCGAATCGTTCCTGCATACGGCGCCGGATTGCCGCGGGCCAGCAGGGCGGTGAGCGCGTCGACGTCGGCCCCGGCACCGGCCGGGCCGGGCAGCGGCGCCGTCAGGACGCGGCAGAGGTTGGCCTGGTAGACCTCGCCCGCCGCGATGTGCTCACGGATGCGGCGTACGCCCGCCGTGTACGCGGCGCGGTCCATCGACGACGTCCAGTCACCGGCGGCGGGCCCGCGCCAGGCGCCGGACACGGGAGCGGGGACCGGCTCCGCGCGCACGTCGCCGAAGCGGGCGCAGACGAGACGGCCCTCGAAGTCCGCGGTGACGGCCCAGAAACCGGTGGAGTCGAGCGCGGCGGGATCGCTGGTCACATCGCGCAGGTCAGAGGCGACAAGGCCGCCGAAGCGGGCCAGAGGGGGAAGGTCGTGCACGGCCCCGAGTCTAGAGCGGACCGCGATGACCTGCGCCGGAGCGGAGGCAGCGCAGCACGCTGCACAAACGCGTTTTTGTACTGGCCCCGGAATCCGCTAGAGTTCAACACGTCGCCGGGACACGGAAACGCCCCGGCAAGACAAGCGGACGTGGCTCAGTTGGTAGAGCATCACCTTGCCAAGGTGAGGGTCGCGAGTTCGAATCTCGTCGTCCGCTCGGTGTGGGGGATCTTCCCGACCCCCTGTATGCACTCCTGGTGGAGTGGCCGAGAGGCGAGGCAACGGCCTGCAAAGCCGTCTACACGGGTTCAAATCCCGTCTCCACCTCCAAGGACGATTAGCTCAGCGGGAGAGCGCTTCCCTGACACGGAAGAGGTCACTGGTTCAATCCCAGTATCGTCCACTGGATCCCCGGTCGTACATGACCGGATGGTCCGTCCCGCGCGATTAGCTCAGCGGGAGAGCGCTTCCCTGACACGGAAGAGGTCACTGGTTCAATCCCAGTATCGCGCACGCAGTTCGCAGGACCGCAGGACCAAGAGAACATCCCGCGCGATTAGCTCAGCGGGAGAGCGCTTCCCTGACACGGAAGAGGTCACTGGTTCAATCCCAGTATCGCGCACCACCAGCAAGAAGCCCCCGGCCGTTTCCACGGCCGGGGGCTTCTTCGTGCCCCGGTCAGGACGAGAAGAGCATCCGGCCGAAGCCCTTCTGGCGGTGGTGACCGTGGTGGCCGCCGTGGGGAGCGTGCTGCGGGGCGCCCCAGGCGGGCGCGGGGGCGGCGGGGTAGCCCTGCGGGGCCGGCGGCGGGGGCGGCGCCTGCTGCGTCCACTGCGACTCGAGGCGGGTCAGTGACTCCAGCTCGCCGTAGTCGAGGAATATCCCGCGGCAGCCGCTGCACTGCTCGATCTGGACACCATTGCGGTTGTACGTGTGCATGGGTGCGTGGCACTTGGGGCACTGCATGGTCGACTCAACTCCTCGCCGTCGGTTCGGCATCGCCGGAACGCGTACCCGGCGACGGTCCGTTCACCCTACGGCGTGGTGGCGGAAGCCAACTCGGGCGGTAGGGCCGCAATTCGGGCGCAGGCCTCGATCATCATCTCCTCCACCTCGTCCAGCGGCCGGTTCTCGGCGGCGGACTTGGCGAGGGCGAGGGCGGCGGTCTGGACCGTCAGGGCGCGCGCGGGTACGTCGAGTTGGGGCCAGGGGTCGCCGTCCGGACGTACGGCCGTACCGCCCGCGGCCCGGTACGAACCGAGGAAGCGGTCCCAGACGTCCGGCGCGAGCAGGCCCGCGGCGTACCAGGCGGCGGGGCGGGCCAGGTCCCAGGCGGGGTCGCCGGTGCCCATGTCGTCCACGTCGATCAGCAGCCAGGGGCCGCCGGGCGCGGGGTGGCGGACGAGCTGGCCGAGGTGGAGGTCGCCGTGGCAGAAGGCCGCGCGGTCGTGCGGCGGCGGGGCTTCGTCGCGGGCCCAGGCCGGCAGCCCGGCCCAGGCGCGGAGCACGGGGGCCGCGGCGGGGTGGGGGCCCGTGGCCCGCATGCGCGCGACGGCGCGGGCGGCTTTCGCGGGGCCGCGCATGGGCGGGAGCGGCGTGGGGAGTTGGAGTGCGCCGGGGGCGACCGCGTGCAGCCGGGCGAGGAGGGTCGCGGCGTCCTCCCAGGGGGCGGCTTCGGGCGCCTCGGGGTCGACGGGTGCTCCGTACGGCCACAGGCTCAGGGGCCGGCCGTGCAGCATGGTGGTGAAGGTGCTTTCCGCCGCCGGTACGGGCAGGGGCGGCAGGAGGATGCCGGCGAGGAGCGGGTCCGCGGCGGCGGCGATGCGTGCGGTGAGGGCGGCGGCATCGGTGTCGGGTGCGTGGGACTTGGCGACGACGTCGCCGTGACGTACGACCGTGCCGTCCGGGCGGTCCGCGAGGACGTCGGGGCGCGCGCAGGGGCAGGAACCGGCCGTCTCGCCCCGGACGGGCCGGGGCGTGATCCGGAGCGCGGGCAGGGATGCAGGCCGGGGCGCGGGCCGGGACTGAGGTGCGGCGGCGTGCGCGACGGCGCTCAGCGCTTGCGCGACGGATGCGGTCACGGTCTCCCCCGGGTGCTGTGCGGTGCTGTCGGTACCGCGGGGAGCCTACGTGCCGCGCCGGGGCGGCCGGCGGGGCGGTTCTTTCCCCATCCCGCTCCTTCCCGGACCGGGCCCGGAAAACGCCCTGGGGCGCTGGTCCCGGTGGAGAAAAAGGCGTTTGCCCGGACAGCTCCCCAGCTGTCCGGGCAAACGCAGTCGCCCGCCGCACCCCCGTCCCCACGGGGTTATGAGATGGCCGGATGCCCTGGCCCGGTCCGCTCTACCGGGCCGTGGGCGCCGCTCAGCGCCCGAGCATCACACCCACGGACGACGCCTGTGTGACCACTGCTTCCCAGCCTCCGAAGAGGACGACGAGCAGCGCCGCGAGGGGAAGGACCATGGCCGTCGCCACCAGGGGGTGGCGCGTGCCTGACGGACGGCCGCCGAACGAGGCGAATGCCCTGCGTCCCTGCGTGCGGATCACCGTCCGCGTTGCCGTGTCCGCCATGGTCCCTCTCCTGTCGTGATGGGCAGCGGCGGGTGTCTGACCTCGGGGGACGAGTGCTCCACCCGCCGCTTGACTTCAACGTTAGGGGCGCTTCGGGACCGGGGCGTCATGCCCGCGTACCGATTGCCGGGCCTCCCGGAGGATGAGCAACCGTCCCGCGGCGTACTCCCCAGGGTGGAGAGGCGGCCCTACGTCCTGGGGTCTTCCCGGAGGGGACGCTCCTGGTGTTCGGAGGTGTCCTCCCTGGGGACCGGCTGTTCGACCAGGGCCAGCACCCTGGTCGCCATGAAGCGCGCGGTGCGCACCACGGAGCCGTTGCGGGTGACTTCACTCACTTCCACCACTCCCCTGCGCACCGCTGTTTCCACCCGCCGGCCTGCCCGGCTGGCCACCACTTCGTACGTACGCGTCGTGTCTCCCGCGTCGACGACTATCTCCACGCGATCGCCCTTCATTGATCCAATCCCCCTTCAGCGACGGACCTTTGAGATCTCGCACGGGCCGGGGGCGGCGGATCGGCCGCCCCCTGGCCACTTCTCAAGTTTCCCACTCGGCACTGACAATCGATCGATTCGTGAGGGCGCGGCCTATGAGCACACCGGCCCGCAGGTACGTAAGCTGTCCGACGTCGAACGGACCGGTCAGCAGCGGGGTGGGGGAGGCCCCACCGGAGGTAGGGGACGGACATGGCGATGATGCGGCTCCGGCGGGAGGACCCGCGTGTCGTCGGCTCGTTCAGGATTCACCGGCGGCTCGGGGCGGGCGGCATGGGCGTCGTCTACCTGGGCTCCGACCGGCGCGGCCAGCGGGTCGCGCTGAAGGTGATCCGGCCGGACCTGGCCGAGGACCAGGAGTTCAGGTCGCGCTTCGCACGCGAGGTGTCCGCCGCACGGCGGATCCGCGGCGGCTGTACGGCGCGGCTGGTGGCGGCCGATCTCGAGGCCGACCGGCCGTGGTTCGCGACCCAGTACGTGCCGGGCCCCTCGCTGCACGACAAGGTCGTCGACGAGGGCCCGTTGGTGGCCGCCGAGGCGGCCGCGGTCGGTGCGGCGCTGTCGGAGGGGCTCGTCGCCGTCCACGAGGCCGGGGTCGTGCACCGCGACCTCAAGCCGTCGAACATCCTGCTGTCGCCCAAGGGACCGCGGATCATCGACTTCGGCATCGCCTGGGCGACCGGCGCGAGCACCCTCACGCATGTCGGTACGGCGGTGGGCTCCCCCGGTTTCCTCGCGCCCGAGCAGGTGCGCGGCGCGGCGGTCACACCGGCCACGGACGTGTTCGCGCTGGGCGCCACCCTGGCGTACGCCGCGACCGCCGACTCCCCCTTCGGACAGGGCAGTTCGGAGGTCATGCTGTACCGCGTGGTGCATGAGGAGCCGCAGCTGCACGGCGTGCCCGACGCCCTCGCGCCGCTGGTGCGGGCCTGCCTCGCCAAGGACCCGGAGGAACGGCCCAGCACGCTGCAGCTCTCGATGCGGCTCAAGGAGATCGCCGCCCGGGAGGCCCAGGGCATCGGCGAGGCCAGGCCGCCGGCGCCCCGCGCCGATCAGGACCGGCCCACGGGACGGCTCCCGGAGCGGTACGTCGAGGAGGAGACCCAGCGGGGGCGGACGGCGGGTGCGTCCGGGGCGCGCGCGCAGGCTCCGCGCGCCTCGTTGCCGCGCTCGGGATCACGCCCCTCGGCGGCGCGCGATACGGGGCGTTCCGGCGGGCGTACGGACGGGCGCGCGGACCGGCGGACAGACGGGCGTACGGACGGGCGCACCGACCGGCGGACAGATGAGCGCACGGACCGGCGCACGAACGGGCGCGAGGGCGCCAGGCCGGGGACAAGGACGACATCGACCGGGCGGCGTCCGGCGAATCCCCGGCTGCTGCGGCAGCGCATCGTCGTCTTCGTCGTGGTGACGCTGCTGGTGGCGCTGGGGATCGCGGCGGCCCAGGGGTGCCAGGGGCCGGCCAGGGGTCTCGGCGTGTCTCCCGGTGTGGAGCAGCCGGGCCCCGAGGGCCCGCAGGCGTTCTGAGCCGCCGGGGCCGAACCCGGTCAGGACTGCGGGCGGCCCGTCGCCACTGCGTAGAACGCGACCGCTGCGGCGGCGCCCACGTTCAGTGAGTCGACGCCGTGTGCCATCGGGATGCGGACCCACTCGTCGGCGGCGGCGAGCGCCTTCCTGGACAGGCCGTCGCCCTCCGCGCCGAGCATCAGGGCCACCCGGTCGAGGCGGTGCGGGGCCACGTCGTCGATCGCCGAGGCCTTCTCGTCGGGGGTGAGGGCGAGGAGCCTGAAGCCCGCCTCCCGTACCTGCTCCAGATCCTTGGGCCAGGATTCGAGGCGGGCGTACGGCACCGAGAAGACCGCGCCCATGGAGACCTTGACCGACCTGCGGTAGAGCGGGTCGGCGCAGTCCGGGGAGAGCAGCACCGCGTCCATGCCGAGCGCGGCGGCGCTGCGGAAGATCGCGCCGATGTTGGTGTGGTCGTTGACCGCCTCCATGACGACGACCCGGCGGGCCGGGGCGAGCAGGTCGCCGGCGGCCGGGAGGGGCCTGCGCTGCATCGAGGCGAGCGCGCCGCGGTGGACGTGGTAGCCGGTGACGCGTTCGGCGAGGTCCGGGCTCACGGTGTACACCGGAGCCGGGGCCTCGTCGATGACGTCGCGCATGACGTCGACCCACTTGGCGGAGAGCAGCATCGAGCGCATCTCGTAGCCGGCCTGGCGGGCGCGCCTGATGACCTTCTCGCCCTCGGCGATGAAGAGGCCCTCGGCGGGCTCGCGCCTGCGGCGGAGTTCGACGTCGGTCAGGCCCGTGTAGTCGCTCAGGCGCGGGTCGTCGGGGTCGTCGATGGTGATGAGATCGGCCACAGGGTTACTGCCTTGTCGTGGGTGCGGTGAGGGCTGCTGGTCGTCGGGGGCGCTTGCGGGCCGGACTGCTCCGGCCCGCTTCGCTTACTTCGCCTGCGCCTGCGTCTGGGTCTGGGTCTGGTTCTGGTTCTGGTTCTGTCCTACCGTGACCACGTCGCCGATGACGATGACGGCCGGCGGGCGCACGTCCTCGGCCCTGGCCTTCTCGGCGACGGTCGCGAGCGTCGCGTCGACGCGGCGCTGGGCGGCCGTCGTGCCCTCCTGGATGATCGCCACGGGCGTCTCGGGCGAGCGGCCGTACGCCGTCAGGGCCGCGGCGATCGCGCCGATCCGCTCGACGGCCATGAGGAGGACGAGCGTGCCGCGCAGGCCCGCCACCGCCTTCCAGTCGACGAGAGAGCGCGGGTCCTCGGGGGCGACGTGGCCGCTGATCACCGTGAACTCGTGGGCGACGCCCCGGTGCGTGACGGGGATTCCCGCCGCGCCGGGGACGCTGATGGAGCTGGAGATGCCGGGGACCACCGTGCACGGGATGCCGGCCTCGGCGAGCGCCTGGGCCTCCTCCATGCCCCGGCCGAAGACGAAGGGGTCGCCGCCCTTGAGGCGTACGACCGCCTTTCCGGCCTTGGCGTGCTCGATGAGCGCGTTGTTGATGGCCTCCTGGGCCATGAAGCGGCCGTACGGGATCTTCGCGGCGTCGATCACCTCGACGTGCGGCGGGAGTTCGTCGAGGAGGTCGCGCGGGCCGAGGCGGTCGGCGATGACGACGTCCGCCTCGGCGAGGAGGCGGCGGCCGCGGACCGTGATCAGGTCCGGGTCGCCCGGGCCGCCGCCGACCAGGGCGACGCCGGGGGTGCGGGTGCGGTGGTGGGGGGCGACGAGGGTGCCGTCGCGCAGGCCCTCGACGATGGCGTCGCGTACGGCGGCGGTGCGGCGGGGGTCGGGGCCGCCGCTGGTGAGGACGGCCACGGTCACACCCTCGGAGCGGCCGGTGGCGGGGGTCCAGGCGGTGGCAGCCTCGGCGTCGTCGGAGCGGACGCACCAGGTGCGGGTGCGTTCGGCTTCGGCGGAGGCGGCGGCGTTGGCGGCCGTGTCGGTGGACGCGATCAGGGCATACCAGGCTTCTGCCAGGTCGCCCTCGGCGTACGGGCGGCGCTCCCAGCGGATCTCGCCCGCTTCGGCCATCGCCTCTACGGAGGGGGTGGCGGACGGCGATACGAGGACGATGTCGGCGCCGGTCGCGATGAGCGCCGGGAGGCGTCGCTGGGCGACCTGGCCGCCGCCGATGACGACGACACGCCGCCCGGCGAGGCGGAGTCCGACGGGGTAGGCGGGGTGCGGGTCGCCTGCGGCGGCGTGCGGCGCGGTCATGGCGTGCGGCTCCTCGGGGCGGGGAGATGGGTGCGGCTTGCGGCTTCGCCGCTCTGTGGCTCGCCGCTTTGCGGCTTGGCGGCCCTGGCTTGGGCCTGCGCCGCTGCGACGGTGAAGCGGCTGGTGGGGCAGGTATCGGGGCCCCGCGAATACCTTACGGGCCGGGGGCGGCGGGGTCACCGGTGGCCGGGGCGGTTGCGGCGGCGGAGCTCAGGGGGCGGGGCTCAGGGAGCGGGGCTCGGAGGACGGGGCTCAGAGGGCGGAGCCACCCCCGCGCACGGGGTCGGTGCCGCGTCGTGGCGTCTCCTCGGGTGCCGAACGTTCGGGTACGTCGGTTTGTTCGGGCGTGTTGCGTTCGACACCCTGCGGGGAGCGCCCCGACACGTCCCCTCCCGGCACCGTGAGAGGCGGGGCATGCGTGGCCGTGACCTCGCCCGCGCGGCGCGGACGGCGGGCGCGGGCCCAACGGCGGCACGCGGTGCGAGGCGCCTCGGCACGGGCGTGCCCCCCGCGCAGGAGAGCGCGAGGGGCACGGCACACGCCCACCCGGACCGGATCCGCCGGGGCGTGGACACGTGACGGGTTACTTCTCGGTCACTCCGGCCGAGTCGAACGTGGCCACCTCGTGCATCGCCCTCGCCGCGCTCTGGACCACCGGGAGTGCCAGCAGGGCCCCCGTGCCTTCGCCGAGACGGAGATCCAGGTCGACCAGAGGACGCAGACCCAGCTTGTTCAGGGCGGCCGCATGCCCCGGTTCCGCGCTGCGGTGGCCCGCGATGCAGGCCGCGAGGGCCTCGGGGGCGATCGCGCGGGCGACCAGCGCCGCCGCTCCCGCGCTCACCCCGTCCAGGATGACGGGGGTGCGCAGGGACGCACCGCCCAGCAGGAAGCCGACCAGCGCCGCGTGCTCCAGGCCGCCGACCGCCGCCAGGACTCCGATCGGGTCCGCCGGGTCCGGCTGGTGGAGTTCCAGGGCGCGGCGTACGACATCGACCTTGCGGGCGTGCATCTCGTCGTTGATGCCCGTGCCCCGGCCGGTGATCTCGGCCGGGTCCAGGCCCGTGTAGACGGCGACGAGAGCGGCCGAGACCGTGGTGTTGGCGATGCCCATCTCACCCGTGAGCAGGGCCTTGTTGCCCGCCGCCACCAGGTCGCGCGCCGTTTCGATGCCCACCTCGATCGCGGCGAGCACCTCTTCGTGGGTCAGGGCGGGACCCGTGGTGAAGTCGGCCGTACCTGCCCGCACCTTGCGGGGCAACAGGCCCGGGGTCGCGGGGAGTTCACCCGCGACGCCGACGTCCACGACGCAGACCTCGGCACCGACCTGGTTCGCGAACGCGTTGCAGACGGCGCCGCCGCCGAGGAAGTTCGCGACCATCTGGGAGGTCACCTCCTGGGGCCAGGCGGTGACGCCCTGCGCGTGCACACCGTGGTCGCCCGCGAAGACCGCGACGGCCGCGGGCTCCGGGATCGGCGGCGGGCACATTCGGGAGAGGCCACTGAGCTGGGCAGAGATGATTTCGAGCATGCCGAGTGCGCCGGCCGGCTTGGTCATGCGCTTCTGGCGTTCCCACGCCTCGCCGAGCGCCTTGGCGTCCAGCGGACGGATGTTGGAGACGGTCTCCTGGAGCAGGTCGTGCGGCTCCTCGCCCGGCAGGGCGCGGCGGCCGTACGTCTCCTCGTGGACGACCCACGAGAGCGGGCGGCGCTTGGACCAGCCCGCCTGCATCAGCTCGGGCTCCTCGGGGAATTCGTCGACGTAACCGACGCAGAGGTAGGCGACCACCTCGAGGTGCTCGGGCAGGCCGAGGGCCCGGACCATCTCCCGCTCGTCGAAGAAGCTGACCCAGCCGACGCCGAGTCCCTCGGCGCGGGCCGCGAGCCACAGGTTCTCGACCGCGAGCGCGGAGGAGTACGGCGCCATCTGCGGCTGCGTGTGGCGGCCCAGGGTGTGGCGGCCGCCTCGGGTGGGGTCGGCGGTGACGACGATGTTCACCGGGGTGTCGAGGATGGCCTCGATCTTCATTTCCTTGAACTGCTTGGCCCGGCCCTTGGGCAGCGACTTGGCGTACGCGTCGCGCTGGCGCACGGCGAGTTCGTGCATCGTCCGGCGGGTCTCGGCGGAGCGGATGACCACGAAGTCCCAGGGCTGGGAGTGGCCGACGCTCGGTGCGGTGTGCGCGGCTTCGAGGACGCGGAGGAGGACCTCGTGCGGGATGGGGTCGCTGCGGAAGCCGTTGCGGATGTCGCGACGCTCGCGCATCACGCGCAGGACCGCTTCGCGCTCGGCGTCGTCGTAGCCGGGAGCGGGGGCGGAGACGACGGCTTCGGAAACCTCGGGCTCGGGCTCGGGGGTCGTTTCCGGGGCCGCTTCGGGCTCGGGGGCAGCGGTGACTTCGGCTGCGGGTTCCGGTTCCGGTTCCGGCTGGACCGGCAGTTCGGTGGCCGGGCCGGCATCGTGCGGTGCGGGGGTCGGGACGGTGGCCGCAGGCTCGGGCTCGGGCTCGGTGCCGGGCTCGGCGAGCTGTTCCTGGGCCGGCTCGGGCTCGGGATCCGGCTCCGCAGTCGGGGCCGGCGCCGGCTCAGTGACGGGGGCTGCCGGTCCGGCCACCGGCTGCTCGGCCAGGGGCTCTTCCGGGGTCGGGACCGCGACGGGTTCCGGTTCCGGGGCAGGAACCGGAGCCGGAGCCGGAGCCTCGGCAGGTTCCGGAATCAGTACGGGTGCGGGTGCGGCCTCCGCTTCGGACGCTTCGGGCTCGGGCGCCACGATGGGGACGGCGACGGGCTGCGGCTGCGGCTGCGGCTGCGGCTGCGGCTGCGGCTGCGGCTGCGGCTCGGCGGCGGGCGCTTCGGCCGGCAGCGGGGCGGCCGGGAGCGAGCCCTCGACCGGGACGAACTGACCGACGGGCTGGGGTTCCTGAGACACCGGCTGCGGTTGCGGTTGCGGCTGCGGCTGCGGCTGCTCGGGCTGTTGCGGCTCGGGCGCGACCGGCTCCGGCTCGACGACGGCGACCGGCTCGTGTGCGACGGGCGCGGCGGCGGCCGGCTCGGAAGCAGCAGGTTCAGGGGCGACGACGGGCTCGGGCGCGGGCGCGACCGGCTCCGGCTCGGCGACGGCGACGGGCTCGGGCACGACCGGCTCCGGCTCGGCAGCAGCGACCGGTTCAGGAGCGGCGGGCTCCGGCTCGGCGACGGCGACGGGCTCGGGCACGACCGGTTCCGGCTCGGCAGCAGCGACGGGCTCGGGCACGACCGGCTCCGGCTCGACGGCAGCGACCGGCGCCGGAGCGACCGGCTCCGGGGCGGCCGGGGCGCTCACGGGCTCCTCTGCGACCGGCGCCGACGCGGCCTCAGCCGTGGCTTCGGGCGCAGCCTGAACCTGCGGTCGCGGATCCACAGCTTCCGGGACGACCGTTTCTGCTGGGGTCTCCTGAGGCATCTGAGGCGCCTGAGGCTGAGGCCAGGGCGCAGCGGCCTGCGACGGGATCACGCCGAGCTGCGGACCGGGCAGCGCAGCCGCCTCGTCACGCGGAATGTCGAGGTACTCGGGGCCAGTGGCCGGCGGTCCCGCGTGTCGTGCGGGAGCAGGGTTCTGCGGCGTCGTCACCGCGCCGGCCGCAGGCCCGCGGTCGGCCAGCGAGCGTACGACGCCGCCGGTCGTCTCGGGCATCGGCGGGCCGAGGTGCAGCGGGCGACGGGCCGGAGGAGGTGTCTGGGCGGAGACGGGCGCCGGCGGAGTACGCACGCCGCTGAGGTCGATGGAACCGGAGTCACGGCCACCGGCTTCGTGCGCGCCGGGCTCGCTTCCCTGAGACACCTGCGGCTGCGGCTGTGCCTGGATCCCGGCCGGCGCCTCGGCTGCCTGGAGGCCCTGCGGCGCGCTCTGCATCTCCGGGGCGGAGGAGAACTGGGGAGCCGGCTGCGGCTCGGCGGTCCCGGGCGCCTGGGGCACGTGCTGCGTCTGCACCGCGTGCGGCACTCCGGGCACCTGCTCCGGCAGTTGCGCCTGCGGCATCTCGGACGTCTGGAGCATGTGCTGCTGCTGTGCCTGCGACTGCTGCTGCACCTGGTGTATCTGCGGTGCCTGCTGTACTTGCTGCACCTGCGGCGTCTCCGCCGTCTGCGGCGCCGGCACGGTCTGATGGTCGCTCCACGCGCCCTGTGCGCCCGGCATCAGCAGCAGGTCGTCGTCCTCGGCTGCGCCTTCGGAGGGTTCGAGGAAGGTGTACGCGTCCGGAGCGGGGATGCCCGGCTGCGCCACCATGCCTGCGTCCTCCGGCAGTCCCTCACCCGGGACCCGGCCGGTGTCAGTCATGCGTACCTCTCGCCCATCCATCGCTTGTGCTCCTTCGGCCCTTCACCGGTGACGCCTGCTCGCGGCATGTTCGGCACCCGTTCAAACAAGAACGAGCGTCCCTGTCGCGCGGCACGGAAACCCCGCGGACACCATGCATTCTCGCGGCCGTTCGCCGCCAGGGCAGGAAGTCCTGCCACGGCCCGCTGTGGGCTGCGCCACGTTGCGCGGCCCCCGGTTGCGTCGTACCACAAAGAGCTCCAAAAAGGGCCCATTTTCCGGACATTGGCGAACGAAGTGCCGAACGCCCGGCTGCGGTACAACGATCGGCCAGCCTACCCCGCGCCGTGCAGCGGCATCATCACGGGGCGCGATCCAGGTGGGTCGCGGAGAGCAGGAAAACCACCGAGCGGTCGCGTTCCGTCCAGGCGCCGGTGTCGAGTTCGACGGACTGCAGCAGTTCGCATTCGACCGCGTAGCCGCCCTCGGCGAGCGCCCGGCCGATCGCCTCCGCCTCGTCGCGCGTGGACGCGTGCGTCACGATGCGCTCGGGCCTGCGGTCGGCGCACGCCGAGACGACGGGCACTCCGCCGCCCCCGATGCGTACGACATCCGGCTCGGGCAGGTTCTCCAGGACGTGCGGCGCCCTCCCGTGCACCACATGGAGCTGGACGCCGAAACGCCGGGCAGCGGCCGTGGTGCGGCCACACGCGTCCGGGTCGCTGTCGACGGCGATGACCGCGGCGCCGAACCTGGCCGCCTCCACCGCGAGCGCCCCGCTGCCCGAGCCGATGTCCCAGACCAGGTCGCCGGTACGCGGTCCGAGGCGGGCCAGCTGCGCGGCCCGCAGACCGGCGAACTCGCCCTCCCCGGTGCCCGGCTCGTCGCCGTACTCCCGCGCGGGCAGCGCCCAGCCGCGCAGGGCGGGCGGATAGCCGGGGTCGCGGCCGCTGATCCAGCCGCTCGAAGGGGCGGCGGGGGAAGCGGGCCCGGCGCTGCCTCCGATGACGATGACGACATTGGGATCGCGCCAGACGTGGTCGGCGGCCTTGTCGGAGGTGAGGACGGTGACCTGCTCGCGCGCCGTGCCCAGTTCCTCGCAGATGACGAAGGTGCGGTGGACCCCTTCGAGGAGCAGGGCGAGTTCGGCGGGGCCGGCGCCCGGTGAGGTGAGCACGGCGACCTTGGTGTGCGCGCGGCAGACGTTGACGGCGCGGCGCAGCGTGCGGCGGTGGGCGACGACGATCTGGGCGTCGTCCCAGGGCATCCCGGCGCGGGCGAACGCGGTGGCCACCGACGAGACGGCGGGAACCACTTCGACCTCCAGGCCGTGCTGGGGCGCGCGCAGGGTCCGTACGACCCCGAAGAAGCCGGGGTCTCCGTCGGCGAGGACGACGGCGCTGCCCCGGTGCCCCGCGATGCGGCGGGCGGCGAGGTCGACGCTGCCGAGGCGGATGCGCTCGGCGCCCGGTGGCACTTCGGGGAGCGACAGATGGTGCGCGGCGCCCGCGACGAGGGTCGCGGCCGCCAGGGCGGACCTGGCCGCTGCGGTGAGGGGCGAACCGTCCCAGCCGATCACCGTGACCCGGTCGGCCATCCTTGTCAGTCTCCTGGAGTTGTCGTGGGTTGCGGCGGTGGTGCGCGGCGGCCCGAGGCGGCGACGCGGGCAGGGTGAGAGTACCTGGTACGGACCACGGATGTGCGGGGGCGGGGAGCAGGGGTCAGTTCCAGTCGTTGTACGACCCGTAACCGCCGGCGCCGGCCATCCGGTCGGCGACACCTTCGAGGTCCTCGGGGAGCAGGCTCCAGACGATCAGGTCGGTGCGGATGTCGGTCCAGCCGCCGTCCGCGCCGTTCTCGGTCCGGGTGCGTGCTATCCAGGCGTTGCGCAGAACGCCTTCGCTGATGCAGCCGATCTTCTGCGCGACCTGCTGGGACGCGGTGTTGTCGGCGGCGGTGCGCAGTTCCAGGCGCTCGAACCGGTGGTCGCGGAAGATCCACTGGGCGACGGCGAGCACCGCCTCGGTGGCGTACCCCTCGCCGCGTGCCCAGGGGGCCGTCACATAGGCGGCCTCGGTGGCGCGGGTGCGCCAGTCGGTGTGCCGGAGGTGGACGGTCCCGACGAGCCGCTGGGTGAGGAACTCGGTGACGGCGAGGGCGATTCCGCGGCCCTGGGTGCGCTCCGCGGGAGCGATCCTGCGGACCCAGCGCTCGGCGTCGGTCGTGGTGTAGGGGTGCGGCGCGGAGGTCCAGGCGACGACCATCTCGTCGTTCATCATCTCGGTGAGCGCCGGGATGTCCGACTCGTCGAAGGGGCGCAGCACCAGCCGGTCCGTGCTGATGGAGATGTCCGGGAAGGTGGTAGTCATACGCAGCTCCATGCCGTGGACCGTCGGGTAGGCCGTAAAGGCACAGCATGCAGCATCATGGCCGCCGTGCGCATGGCCGGGTGGTGGCGGCCCGGGAGCGCGAAGGCCCCGCGCACCCGGCGGGGTGGGCGGGGCCTTCGCTCACAAGGACCGTGCGGGCGTCAGGACTTGGCGGCACCGAAGGCCGGCACGATCGAGCCGGCGTACTTGTCCTCGATGAACTTCTTGACCTCGTCGGAGTTGAGGAGCTCGGCGAGCTTCTGCACCCGCGCGTCCTTCTCGTTGCCCTTCTTGACCGCGAGGAAGTTGGCGTACGGGTTGCCTTCGGCCTTCTCGATCGCCAGCGAGTCCTCGGCGGGCTTGAGGTCGGCCTCGATGGCGTAGTTGCCGTTGATGACCGCGGCGTCGACGTCGTCCAGGGCGCGCGGCAGCGTGGCCGCCTCCAGTTCCTTGAACTCCAGGCCCTTCTTGTCCTTGATGTCGGACAGCTTGGCGTCCTGGCCCGCGCCGTCCTTCAGCGTGATGAGGCCGTTGTCCGCGAGCAGCTTGAGCGCGCGGCCCTCGTTGGTGGTGTCGTTGGGCACCGCGACCGTCTGGCCGGACTTGATGTCCTTGATGTCCTTGGCCGTCTTGGAGTAGAGGGCCAGGGGCTCCAGGTGGACATCGGCGACGGGCACGATGGTGGTGCCCTTCTTCTTGTTGAAGTCGTCGAGGTACGGCTTGTGCTGGAAGAAGTTGGCGTCGACCTCGCCGCTCTGGGTGGCGGTGTTCGGCAGGACGTAGTCCGTGAACTCCTTGACCTCGAGCTTCAGGCCGGCCTTCGCCGCCAGGTTGTCCTTGACGTAGCCCAGGATGTCGGCGTGCGGCGTCGGGGACGCGGCGACGACGAGCGCCTCGGACGCGTCGGCCTTGCCGCCGGACTCGGTCTTGGCGCCCGGGTCGGAGGCGGTGCCGCAGGCGGTGAGGCCGAGGGCTATGGCGGCGGAGGCGGCGGCAGCCGCAGTGATCTTGATGTTCTTACGCACGAAAAGTGCCTCTTTCTGGTGGTGCGGGTGGTCGCCCGGACAAGGAGTGCGGGCTTGCTGGGGAAGGAGGTTCGGGAAGTCCTAGGAGGCGGTACGTCCGCGCCGCGCCAGCAGCCGGATCGCGCCGTCGCCGATGAGCTGCACCACGGTCACGATCGCGATCAGGATGACCACGGTGACGAGCATGAACTCGGTCTCGAAGCGCTGGTACCCGTACGTGACGGCCTTGGAGCCGAGGCCCTCGCCGCCGACCGCGCCCGCCATCGCCGAGTAGCCGACGAGCACGATCACGGTCGTGGTGACGCCGGAGATCAGGGACGGCAGGGCCTGCGGGAGGAGCACCTTGAAGACGACGGTCGGTACGCCGCCGCCCATCGCCTGGACCGCCTCGACCAGGCCGTGGTCGACCTCGCGGATCGCGGTCTCGACGAGCCGGGCGAAGAAGGGGATGGCGCCGATGGCGAGCGGCACGATCATCGCGCTGGGGCCGATGAAGGTGCCGACGACCAGTGTCGTGAAGGGGATCAGGGCGATCAGCAGGATGATGAACGGCAGCGAGCGGCCGATGTTCACGATCACGCCGACGACCTTGTTGACGGCCACGTTCTGGAGCAGTCCGCCCTTGTCCGTGAGGACGAGCAGGATGCCGAGCGGCAGGCCGCCGGCGACCGAGACGACGGTGGACCACAGCACCATGTAGAGGGTGTCGATGGTTCCCTGCGTCAGCAGCGGCTGCATCTCCGACCAGTTCACTTGGCACCTTCCTTCACCAGGGCGGGGGCGGCGGTCTGCGCCGGTACGTTCGCGGACTCCTCGTCGACGACTTCCACCTGGAGCCCCTGCTCGCGCAGGAAGCCGACGGGGACGACGTTCTCCTCGTACCGGCCGGGCAGCTCGATGCGCATCCGGCCGATCTGCTTGCCGCCGACGGTGTCCATCGCGGCGCCCAGGATCGAGATGTCGATGTTGTACGTACGGGAGAGCTGGGAGATCACCGGCTGCGTGGCGGCCTCGCCGTGGAAGGTGACGTCGACGACCGTGCGGCCGGGGCCCGACGCCTGGCCGCCCACCGGGAAGAGTTCGTGCGCCAGCTCGGAGCCGGGTGTCGCCAGGAGCTCGCCGACCGTGCCGGACTCGACGATCCGGCCCTTCTTCATCAGCGCGGCCGAGTCGCAGACCGTCTTGACGACGTCCATCTCGTGCGTGATGAGCAGGACGGTCAGGCCGAGCTGCTGGTTGAGGTCGCGCAGCAGCTGGAGGATCGAGCGGGTGGTCTCGGGGTCGAGTGCCGAGGTGGCCTCGTCGGAGAGCAGCACCTTCGGGTCGCCGGCCAGGGCGCGGGCGATGCCGACGCGCTGCTTCTGGCCGCCGGAGAGCTGGGCGGGGTAGGCCTTCGCCTTGTCCGCGAGACCGACCAGGTCGAGCAGGTCCAGCGCCTTGCGGGAGCGCTCCTGTCCGGACACGCCGAGGATTTCCAGCGGCAGCTCGACGTTGTCCTTCACGGTGCGCGAGGACAGCAGGTTGAAGTGCTGGAAGACCATGCCGATGCGGCTGCGCGCCTCGCGCAGTTCCTTGCCGGCGCGGCGGCCCCGGCCGGCGAGCGCGGTGAGGTCCTGGCCGTCGACGGTCACCGTGCCGGCGGTGGGGCGCTCCAGCAGGTTGACACAGCGGATGAGGGAGGACTTGCCGGCGCCGCTCTGGCCGATGACTCCGTACACCTCGCCCTCGCGGACGTGCAGGTCGACGCCGTCCAGGGCGGTGACTTCGCGGCCACGCGATGGATAGACCTTGGTGAGGCCCGTAGTGGTGATCACAGGGTTTCCGTCACTGTCGAGTGCGCGGCGCAGTGTCCGCCGGGCACGGGGCATTCGTCTTGTGGACGTGGCACGGCTGGGTCGGTGGGTACCGGGAGGCAACGCGTGCGCGGGGCGGGCCCGGTCCTTCGAGTACGGACGCACTCGGGCGGACACGGGGCGGGCTGTCGGGTCTCGCTTCGGGGCGCGAGGCTCAGGCAGGGGCCCTCAGAAGGCGCACATTCGACACATACAACGAGCACCGGGCGTCATCGTCGCCTCGGTCGCAAGGGTGCGGCTGCTCGTCGTGGTCATGCGATGAGTAAACCAGACGCAGGTACGCGCCGATCAGCGCTGTCCGTATAGCGGACACTTCTGTCTCGCGGTGGATCGTGGCCTGAGTGCGCTCAGTCCTCCGCGACGATCTTCACGCCGCCGTCCGTGGCCTGCACGGACACCGCCGAGAGATTCTCCACGACGATGTCCGCGACCAGCTGCGAGCGGTCGTGTGTTGTGGCCAACGCCACGGTCTTCATCCCCGCCGCGCGGCCGGCCCGCAGCCCGGCCGGCGCGTCCTCGAAGACCACGCAGCGCGCCGGGTCGACCCCGAGCCTGCGGGCCGCCAGCAGGAAGGGCTCGGGGTCGGGCTTGCCGCGCGTGATGTCGTCGGCGGCGATCAGCGTCCTGGGGTGGATGCCGACCTCGGCGAGGCGCGCCCCGGCGAGCCTGCGGGAGGCCGAGGTGACCACGGCCCAGCGCTCGGCGGGCAGTGAGGCGAGCAGTTCCGCGGTGCCGGGAAGGATCACGACGCCCCCGGCCACGTCCTCGACCTCGAGCTGTTCGATACGGGCCACCGCGCCCGGCACCACGTCGGCGGGCAGCAGGTCCGCGGCGATCTCCGCCGCGGGGCGGCCGTGCAGCTCCACGGCCGCGAACTCCTCCGCCGATATGCCGTACTCCTGTGTCCAGCGGGTCCAGCAGCGGATCACCGACTCCATGGAGGAGAGCAGCGTTCCGTCGTTGTCGAACAGCAGGGCCTCGGCGTCGATCTTCATGGTGCCCGACCCTACGCCCGGCCGTGTGCCCGCCCGTACGCCCGCCCCTGCGCTCACCCGCCGCCCGGCCCGTAATACGCTCGTCGTCATGCTTGACGCCCTGACGGTCACGGTCTCCGTGGCCGCGCTCGCACTTGCCGCGTGGTGCGGTTACGCCGCTTATCGCGATCAGCCCACCAAGGACTGGCACTTCATCGGCATGGCCGTGGTGTCCCTGCTCGCGCTCGTCCAGCTGGTGGTCGGCATCGTGCAGCTGGCACGCGGCGAGAAGCCGGACCAGGGCGCGGTGATCTTCGTTTCGTATCTGGTCGGGGCGCTCGCGGCGGTGCCCGCGGCCGGCTTCCTCTCCCTGGCCGAGCGGACCCGCTGGGGCTCGGTGACGGTCGCGGCCGGCGCGGTCGTACTGGCCGTGCTCGAAGTCCGGCTCCACGACATCTGGGGAGGGTGAGGATGAGCGAGCCCGTCGCCGAGGAGGAGCGGAACCGCGCCCGCACCCGGCTGGTGAAGGGACCCGGGCTGCTGCTGGTCTGGCTGTACGGCGTCATGTCGGTCGGCGCCGTTTCCCGTTCGGTCTACCAGATCGTCACGGAGTACGGCCGGGCGCCGCTCGCCTACACGTTGTCCGCCGTGGCTGCCGTGGTCTACGCGTTCATCACGTACACGCTCGTGCGGGGCGGCGAGACCGCGCGCAGGGCGGCGCTGGTGTGCTGCGCGGCGGAACTCGTGGGTGTGCTGGTGGTGGGGACGTGGACGGTGATCGAGCCGTCCGCGTTCCCGGACGCCACCGTCTGGTCGGCGTTCGGCAGGGGGTACCTGTTCATCCCGGTGCTGCTGCCGGTCACGGGCTTGCTGTGGCTGCGGAAGGCGCGGCGCGGGTAGCGGACGCCCTGCGGGGCCCCGGGTCCCTGGTCCCGGTCGCCTGGTCCCGGTCGCCTGGTCCCGGTCGCCTGGCGGGCCGGAAAGTCCGGCCCGCCCGGGATCGGGGACACGCCCGGTGGGCGCCCTACGCGCTCGCGACGTACGCCTCGGCCGCCGTCTCCTTCTGGAGGGTGACCAGGGAGAAGCCCGGGGCGATCTGCTCGGTGGCGACCGGGGCGTAACCGTGGCTGCGGTACAGCCGCAGGTTGCCCTCGCTGCGGTGACCGGTGAAGAGCTGGAACCGCTTGGCCGCGGGCTCCCCGGCGAAGTACTCCTCGATGGCGTCGAGCAGCCGGCCGCCGAGCCCGTGCCGCTGCATCCGGGGGTGCACGATGAGCTTGGCGATCCGGGCGGTCCCCGCCTCGTCGACGGCTGCGCGCACCGACGCGACCACCTCGTCGCCGAGCCGGGCCACCAGGGTGTGGCTGCGGCCGAGTTCGGCCCGCAGGTCGTCGAGCGTCTGGGTGAGCGGCTCGATGGTGTAGTCGCCGTAGAGCTCGGCCTCGCTCTGGTAGCACAGGTACTGCAACTTGAGGATCTGCTCGGCATCCTGCGCCGTTGCCGCTGAGATGGTCACGCTCATGCCCATGTGTGCATGCCTCCCGCTCGCCTGATACGCCGGTTGCTTATCGCTCCCTTCCCCTTTGCCCAGGAGCTGCAACCTCCGCCGCGAGCATTCTGCGCAGGCATCCCAGGCAACGGGAACGCATCGGCCCCAAACTGCCTTGTGACATTCCCAACTCCCCTGCGATTTCCTGGTAGGTGGGGTCGGCCGGCGACAGCATCGCGTCCAGCAGCCGCGGGCACCTGCCGGGCAGTCTGCCGACGGCCTCGCGCAGCACGCGGCGCCGCTCCGCGGTCAGCGCCGCGCGTTCCGGGCAGGCGGTGTCCGTGGTCGCGGCGGGCGGGGCGGGGTGCGGCAGTTCGCGCCGCGTCGCGCGGCGGGCCAGGCGCGCCTCGTCCCGTACGGCGCGCAGCAGCCAGTCCGCCGGGTCGGGCGGCGGGCCCGCTCCGTCCAGGAGTTCGAGGAGCCGTAGCCATACGGTCTGTTCGAGGTCGCCGGGATCGACTCCCCCGCCGGCCGCCTCCGCGCCGGCCTCGGCGGCCAGCAGGGGGCGCAGCGTGCTGAAGAGGTGGGACGACACGGCCCGGGACGGGACGGGCGGAGCGGGCGGGGCGGCGGGCGCGGTGGGGGTCATGCCAGGCGGGACGTGCCGTCGGCGGCCGGCGGTTGCCGCACGGCGGGACCGTCACCCGTCCGTGGGCATCCGCCGCCCCGCCGTGTGTCAGCGGCGCGTGAAGTCGGCGGCCGCCAGCAGTGCCGTGTCCGGGTGGTCGGAGAAAATCCCGTCGATGCCCTGCTCGAAGTACACCTTGAGGGCCCCGAAGGCGTCTCCGTACGCCGCCGGGTCGGTACCGCGCCTGAAGTCCGCGGGCAGGAAGGTGTTCTCGTTGCGCATCGTGTATGGGTGGAGGATCAGGCCCTGCGCGTGCGCGTCCCGTACCAGCGTCGTCGGCTTGCCCAGCCTGCCCGCCGCGTCCCTGGGGATGATCAGGTTCAGGGTCGGGCCGATGCCCTGGGCGAAGCCGGCGATCCACTCCAGGCCCTCGGGCTCGATCAGGTCGGCGACGGTGCGCGGGTCGTTCGCCCGGACGAAGTCCCAGGGCCTGCTGGACGCGGCGTCCAGCAGGACGACGCGCGGAGCGGCGACGAGCTCCGCCATGCGCCGCATGCTGCTGGGCTCGAAGGACTGGAGGAAGTTCGGTGCGTCCTTCTTGTGGCGGCCGTACTTGCGCAGCAGCCTGGCGAGCGGTTCTTCGAGGCCGAGGCCGAGACCGCGGAAGTAGGTGGGGTGCTTGGTCTCGATGTGGAGCCAGATCCGCCGGCCGCGGGCCCGCCCTTCCCGTTCGGCCCAGCGCAGCACCTCTTCGAGGGTGGGAACGGTCCAGCGGCCGTCGTACAGCGTGTTCTGCCGCCGGGTGCCGGGGATCCGCTCCTTGGCGCGCAGCGTCTTGAGCTCGGCGAGCGTGAAGTCCTCGGTGAACCAGCCGGTCAGGGAGACGCCGTCGACGGACTTGGTCGCCTTGCGGTCGGCGAACTCGGGGTGTGCCGCGACGTCCGTGGTCCCCGTGATGTCGTTCTCGTGGCGGCAGACGAGGTGCCCGTCCTTGGTGGGGACGAGGTCCTGCTCGATGACGTGCGCGCCCATGTCCAGGGCCAGCTGGTACGAGCCGATGGTGTGCTCGGGGCGGTAGCCGCTGGCTCCGCGGTGCGCGACGACGGTCGGTACGGGCAGGTCGCGGTAGCCACCGCGGCCCTTGCCGCCGTCGGCTCCCGCCGTACCCGGCAGCCCGAGGGTGACGCCGCCCGCACCGAGTACGGCCGCGCCGAGCCCGGCCACGCCGAGAACCGTGCGCCGCCCGGGGTCCGTCTGTCCGCCCTGTGTCATGAACGTTCCTCCTGTGGTGTCCCGTACCCGCCGAAAGCGAAGGCCCGATCGTAGGCGCCTACGTCTTACGCGGACGAGGCTCTGGACGGAACGCAGTGGAAACACACGTCAACACTGCGTATCGAAGTGATGAACCCGATGTGCGGTCGGGCGGGGCCCGCGAGTATCGTCCTCACCTGCACAGATTTCGTCCAGAAAAGAATCAGGCCAGGCCAGGCAGGCCCGCCCGGCCACGACACCGGAGGAACCGTTGTCCCGTCTCGCGCTCATCAAGGCAGTGCTCGGACCGATCCTGCGCCTGATGTTCCGCCCACAGGTGGAGGGCGCCCAGAACATCCCCGGGACCGGACCGGTCATCCTGGCGGGCAACCACCTCACGTTCATCGACTCGATGATCATGCCGATCTGCTGCGACCGGCAGGTCTACTACATCGGCAAGGACGAGTACGTCACGGGCAAGGGGCTCAAGGGCCGGCTGATGGCCTGGTTCTTCACCAGCTGCGGCATGATCCCGGTGGACCGGGACGGCGGCCGCGGCGGCGTCGCGGCGCTGATGACGGGCCGCCGGGTCCTCGAGGAGGGCAAGATCTTCTCGATCTACCCGGAGGGCACCCGTTCCCCCGACGGCCGCCTCTACCGCGGCCGTACGGGCATCGCCCGCCTGACGCTGATGACCGGCGCTCCGGTCGTGCCGTTCGCGATGATCGGCACGGACAAGCTCCAGCCGGGCGGCGCCGGCCTGCCGCGCCCCGGCAAGGTGACGGTGCGCTTCGGCGAGCCGATGGAGTTCTCGCGCTACGAGGGCATGGACCGCGACCGCTATGTGCTGCGCGCGGTCACGGACTCGGTGATGGCCGAGGTCATGCGGCTGTCCGGCCAGGAGTACGTGGACATGTATGCGACCAAGGCGAAGGCCGCCTGAGGCGGCGTCACCGTAGTACGCGAAGGGCCGGGGCACCGACAAGGTGCCCCGGCCCTTCGCGTACACCTGCCGCGCGTCACGGGATGTCGTCGACGATGCCCTTCGCCAGCTTCTGGCCCCGCAGCATGAACGACGCGGCGACCGCTGTCGCCAACAGCACCACCGACCCCACCCACGCGCCCGCCTGGAAGCCGTCCGTGAACGCGTCCTGCGCCGCCGCGACGAGCGCGGCGGCCTGGTCGGCCGGGAGGGACTCCGCCGCCTCGACGGCTCCGCCCAGGGAGTCGTGCGCGGCGTCCGCCACGTCGGCGGGGGTGCCCTGGGGCACCCTGAAGCTGCGGTAGATGCCCGTCACGATCGAGCCGAGCACCGCGATGCCGAGCGCCGCGCCCAGTTCGTACGCCGTCTCGGAGACGGCCGACGCGGCTCCCGCCTGTTCCTTGGGGACGCTGGAGAGGATGACGTCGGCCGTCACGGTGAAGGCCAGGCCCGCCCCGATGCCGCCGACGATCATGGCCGCGACCAGCATCGGCACGCCGGTGTCGGCCGTGACGACGGTGCAGGTCAGCAGGCCGAGCCCGAGCGCCACCAGGCCACCGGAGACCGCGATGCGGACCGACAGCCTGCGCGCCACGTACCCTGCGGCCAGTCCGGCGACCACCGCGCCGGCCGCCGCGGGCAGTTCGATGAGGCCCGATTCCAGCGGGGTGCGCCCCTGGACGAGTTGCAGGAACTGCGAGAGGAAGAAGACCAGGCCGGACAGGCCGAGGATGGTCAGCAGGTCGGCGAGGACCGCGCCGGAGAACCCCCGGTGGTGAAAGAGCCGCATGTCCAGCAGCGGCGAGGGAAGCGTGAGCTGGCGCCGTACGAACCAGAAGAGCGCCGCCAGTCCGGCCAGCCCCGTGAGCCCGCTGTCCCAGGCGAGACCGTGCGCGGCCGTCTCTTTGACGGCGTACACGAAACAGATGATGCCGACGAGCGAGAGCCCGACGCTGAGCAGGTCCCACGGGCCCGGCGACGGGTCCTTGGATTCGGGCAGCAGCTTGATGCCGACGAGGACCAGGACCAGCATCACCGGCACGTTGATGAGGAAGACCGAGCCCCACCAGAAGTTCTCCAGGAGGAAGCCGCCGACGACCGGGCCGACGGCCGCGCCGGCCGAGGCCGCCGCGCCCCAGATGCCGATGGCGAAGCTGCGTTCCTCGGCGTCGTGGAAGATGTTGCGGATCAGCGCGAGCGTGGACGGCATCAGCGTCGCACCGGCCACGCCGAGCAGCGCGCGGGCGAGGATCATCATTTCCGGGCTGGTGGCGTAGGCGTTGAGCACGGAGACCGCGCCGAACGCGACCGCGCCGGTCAGCAGCAGTTTCTTGCGGCCGATCCGGTCGCCGAGGCTGCCCATGGAGACGAGCAGGCCGGCGATGACGAACGAGTAGACGTCGCCGATCCACAGCAACTGGGTGCCGGAGGGCTGGAGGTCCTCGCTGAGGAAGGGGGTCGCGAGGCCGAGCACGGTCGCGTCGACGGCGACCAGCAGCACGGCGAGGACGAGGACGCCGAGCGCCAGCCAGCGGCCGGGATGGTGGACGGCGCTCCGCGCCACCTGGTGCCGGCCGCTACTCGTCATTGCTCTACGTTCCGACGTGCTCCGCCGAGCAGCAACTCGACGATCATGTACTGGAAGTCCTTCGCGGCCACCCGGCCGTCCTGGACGGCCCACGCGCCGGTGCCGATGAGCCCGTACAGTGCCTCGGTCAGCCAGGCCGGGGTGAGGTCGATCCGGAACTCGCCCTGCTGCTGTCCGCGCCGGAAATGCGCGGAGACCCGCGCGTCCAGACGGCCCCATCCCTCGTTGACGTGGGCGCCCTCGAAGAGCTGGTTCTCGGTGACGAGGAAGGCGAGCAGGCCGGCGGCGGGCTCGATCTCCGCGATGAGGCGGCGCAGCCCTTCCTCGGCGGACCCCTCGTCGAGCCGGGCGGCGTCGAGCGCCGCCTCGAACTCGCGGATGCCGAGCACTTCGAGCGCCTTGACCAGGGCGTCCCGCCCGGCGAAGTGGCGGTGCAGGGTGGCCCGGCCGATGCCGGCCGCCCTGGCGACCTCGTCCATGGTCGCGGTCGCCCTGCGGGAGAGGAGGGCGGCCGCGGTGCGGAGCACCTGCTCGCGATCGACAGTCATGGGACGACCATAACCCCGAATGAGACATCAGTGTCTCGCAAGGTCATGACGCGCACGCCCCGCGCAAGCGGTGCCCAGCGGTTCGCGGGCGGGCTCGCGCGGGGAGGGGCGTCCGGGTGCCCCCGGCGGCGTCCAGTGGCATCCGGCGGCGTCCGGAACGGCTCAGCTCTTGGCGGTGGCCCAGGCGTGCTGGGCGGCCAGGTCGGCCTTCACCTCGGCGAGCTGGACCGCGACCGCGGAGGGGGCGGTGCCGCCGCGGCCGTCGCGCGAGGCGAGGGCGCCCGCGACGTTCAGGACGGTACGCACCTCGGGGGTCAGGTGCGGGGAGATCTTGGCGAACTGCTCGTCGGTGAGCTCGTCGAGCTCGATGCCGTGCCGCTCGCACTCCTTGACGCACTCGCCGGCGACCTCGTGCGCGACCCGGAACGGCACGCCCTGCCTGACCAGCCACTCGGCGATGTCGGTGGCGAGCGAGAAGCCGGCCGGGGCCAGTTCCTCCATGCGTTCGCGGTTGACGGTGAGCGTGGCCATCATGCCGGTGAAGGCGGGCAGCAGGACTTCGAGGGTGTCGCAGGAGTCGAAGACCGGCTCCTTGTCCTCCTGGAGGTCGCGGTTGTACGCGAGCGGCAGGGCCTTCAGGGTCGCCATGAGGCCGGTGAGGTTGCCGATGAGGCGGCCGGACTTGCCGCGCGCGAGCTCGGCGATGTCCGGGTTCTTCTTCTGCGGCATGATCGACGAGCCGGTGGAGAAGGCGTCGTGGAGGGTGACGAAGGAGAACTCCTTCGTGTTCCAGATGATGATCTCTTCCGCGATCCGGGAGAGGTTGACGCCGATCATCGCGGTGACGAAGGCGAACTCGGCGACGAAGTCGCGCGACGCCGTGCCGTCGATGGAGTTGGCCGAGGAGCCGTGCTCGAAGCCGAGGTCGGCGGCGACCGCCTCCGGGTCCAGGCCGAGGGACGAACCCGCCAGGGCCCCCGATCCGTACGGCGACACGGCCGTCCGCTCGTCCCACTGGCGCAGCCGCTCGGCGTCCCGGGACAGGGACTGGACGTGGGCCAGGACGTGGTGGGCGAAGAGGACGGGCTGGGCGTGCTGGAGGTGCGTACGGCCCGGCATGGCGACGTCCGGGTGCGCCTCGGCGAGACCGACGAGCGCGTCCTGGAGGTCGGCGATCAGGCCGCCGATGATGCGGGCGTGGTCGCGCAGGTACATCCGGAAGAGCGTGGCGACCTGGTCGTTGCGGGACCGGCCGGCGCGCAGCTTGCCGCCGAGGTCGGCGCCGAGCCGCTCCAGGAGCCCGCGCTCCAGGGCGGTGTGCACGTCCTCGTCGGCGATGGTGCCGGTGAAGGAGCCGTCCGCGACGTCGGCCTCCAGCCGGCCGAGACCGGCCAGCATGCGGTCCAGCTCGTCCTCGGTGAGCAGCCCCGCCTTGTGGAGCACGCGCGCGTGGGCACGCGAACCGGCGATGTCGTACGGTGCCAGCCGCCAGTCGAAGTGGACGGAGGCGGACAGCTTGGCGAGGGCCTCGGCGGGCCCGTCGGCGAAGCGGCCGCCCCAGAGCCTGACGTCACCGTTGTTGCTGCTCACAGCTACTGCTCCTCAAGGGTGGGGATGTGCGGCCTCCCCGCCGCGGCGGGCCGGGGAGGCGACTGTCGAACGAGTTCTGGTGGTGCCGGGTCACGTCAGGTCGTGCCTGCGGATCACGCCGTGCGGCGACTCGCCGGGCTTTTGGCCGGTGACGACGGCGCGGCCACCGTGCAGGGCCATCCGGACGTCGCCGGTGGCGTGCCCGCCGGCCCCGATACGGCGACGGAGGTGCCCCGGCCGCCTGAGCAGGCGAGTGCGACGCGCTCGGTCACGGGCTTCTCCTTGCGATGCATGCAGCGATAGGCATAAGTATGCACTCCACCGTATGTTTCGTCAATGCCGCCCCGGGTCCCGGCCCGCGGCACGCTCCGGGGTCCCGCCCCCCGAATGCACCCGGTCGACGGGCGGCCGCCGCTTCGAACGCCGAAGGTGGAGGAGGAACAGCCGTCGGCAGCCGTAAGGAGCAGTGGACACCTATGACGCGACCGAAGATCCTCGTGGTCGGCGCGGGTTTCGCCGGGGTCGAGTGCCTGCAGCGGCTGGAACGGAAACTGTCTCCCGGCGAGGCCGAACTGGTGCTGGTGTCACCGTCGGACTACCAGCTCTACCTTCCGCTGCTGCCGCATGTGGCGGCCGGGGTCCTCACCCCGCAGTCCGTCGCGGTGTCGCTGCGCCGCCGGCTGCGCCGCACCCGCATCTGCCCCGGCGGCGCCATCGGCATCGACGCCAAGGCCAAGGTGTGCGTGATCAGGAAGGTCACGGGCGAGGTGGTCGCCGAACCGTACGACCAGCTCGTCCTCGTCGCCGGATCCACCACCCGGACCTTCGACATCCCGGGCCTGAAAGAGCACGCGCGCGGCATGAAGTCCCTGGCCGAGGCGGCGTGGCTGCGCGATCACGTCATCGCCCAGCTCGACATCGCCGCCGCCACCTCCGACGAGGCCGACCGCGCGGCGCGGCTGCAGTTCGTGGTGGTCGGCGGGGGTTACGCCGGCACCGAGACCGCCGCCTGCCTGCAGCGCCTCACCTCCGCCGCCGTCAGGCGCTACCCGCGCCTGGACCGCGCGCAGATCAAGTGGCACCTGGTGGACGTGGCCCCGCGGCTGCTGCCGGAGCTCGGCGAGAAGCTGGGCGAGAAGGCCATGGCGATGCTGCGTTACCGGGGCATCGAGTTCTCCCTCGGCACCTCGGTCGCCTCTGTGGACGCGACCTGCGTCAAGCTCACCGACGGCCGTACGCTGCCGTCGCACACCCTGATCTGGACCGCCGGAGTCGCCGCGAGCCCCCTGGTGGCCACGCTGGGAGCGGAGACCGTACGCGGCCGTCTCGCCGCCACGCCCCAGCTGACCGTCCCCGGCTTCGACGGCCTGTTCGCGGCGGGCGACGCGGCAGCGGTCCCCGACCTCGCGAAGGGCGGTGACGCGGTGTGCCCGCCGACCGCCCAGCACGCCCAGCGCCAGGGCAAGGCCCTGGCGTCGAACATCGTCGCCCGGCTGCGCGGCATGCCGCTGAAGCCGTACATCCACAAGGACCTCGGCCTGGTCGTGGACCTCGGCGGCAGGGACGCGGTCTCCAAGCCCCTGGGCATGGAGCTGCACGGTCTTCCCGCCCAGGCGGTGGCCCGCGGCTACCACCTGCTGGCCCTGCCCACCATGACCGCCAGGACCCGGGTCGTGACCAACTGGACGCTCAACGCCGTCGCGGGCGACGACTTCGTCCGTACGGACTTCCAGTCCCGGCGGGCGGGCACCCTCCAGGACTTCGAGAACACCTCCGTGTACCTCACCCCGGACCAGGTCCGCGAACACAGCAGGCCGCTGGCGGCCAGGTCCTAGACCGTTCCACCAGGTGAAATCCTGCCCCCGGCGGGCAGTCGGAGCGCATAATCCGTGGCATGGGAAAGCGTTACGACCGCATAGACGGCAGGATCCGCACCTTCATCGAGGACCAGCCGGTCTTCTTCACCGCCACGGCCCCGCTGGCCGCCGACGGACACGTCAACCTGTCCCCCAAGGGGAGGGCCGGGACGCTCGTCGTGCTGGACGAGACGACCCTGGCGTACCTGGACTTCGGCGGCAGCACCGCGGAAACCGTCGCGCACATACGGGAGAACGGGCGCGTCACCCTGATGTGGTGCGCCTTCACCGGGCCGCCCAAGGTGCTGCGGGTGCACGGGCAGGGCGAGGCCGTGTTCCGGGACGACCCGCGGTGGGCCGGCCTCATCACGCGGTTCGAGGACGTCGACGGGCCGAGCGCCCGCGCCATCGTCGTGGTCCACGCGCGGCGCATCAGCGACAGCTGCGGTTTCGCCGTCCCCTTCATGGAGTACCGGGAGGAACGGACGCAGCACGCCGAGTACTTCGCCCGCAAGACGGACGAGGAGTTCGCGGCGTACTGCGAGAAGAAGGACTACATCGGCGTGAGCCTGGACGGCCTGCCCGCGCTGCCGCTGCCGCTGCCCGCGCGGGCGGACTGAGCCGGGGGCCGGCCCCGCTAACGGTCGTTCTGGGCCAGCCGCAGCAGGTGGTCGGCCAGCGCCTGGCCGCCCGCCGGGTCGCGGCTGATCAGGAGCAGCGTGTCGTCGCCCGCGATGGTGCCGAGGATCGCGTTCAGCTCGGCCTGGTCGATGGCCGAGGCCAGGAACTGGGCGGCGCCCGGCGGCGTGCGCAGGACGACGAGGTTGGCCGATGCCTCGGCGGAGATCAGCAGTTCGCCGGAGAGGCGCCGCATGCGCTCTTCCTTGGCGGACTCGCCGAGCGGCGCGTGCGGGGTGCGGAAGCCGCCCTCGCTCGGCACGGCGTAGATCAGCTCGCCGCCGGTGTTGCGGATCTTCACCGCGCCCAGCTCGTCCAGGTCCCGGGAGAGCGTCGCCTGGGTGACGCTCAGCCCGTCGTCGGCGAGGAGCTTCGCCAGCTGGCTCTGCGACCGCACCGGCTGCCGGTTCAGGATGTCCACGATCCGGCGGTGCCTGGCGGTGCGGGTCTGCGGTACGGCCTGGCCGCCGTGCTCGTTGTCCTGCGCCTGCGCCTCGGTCATCGGTGTCATTCTCCGGATCGTCGGTCCCCGTGTGCGGTGTCGAGAACGCCGGGCAGGGCCTGGAGGAACGTTTCCACCTCGTCGTCTCCGATGACATACGCCGGCATGAGCCGTACGACATCGGGGGCGGGCGCGTTCACCAGGAGACCGGCGTCCTGAGCCGCCTGCTGCACCTGGGGAGCGAGCGACTCGGTGAGCACGATACCCAGGAGCAGGCCGGCGCCACGGACGTGGGAGACGAGCGGGTGCCCGAGTGACTCGATTCCGTCCCGCAGCTTCTCCCCCATCCGCTTGACGTGGTCGAGGAGCCCGTCGGCCGCGATGGTGTCCAGTACGGCCAGTCCGGCGGCGCACGCGACGGGGTTCCCGCCGAAGGTCGTGCCGTGCTGGCCGGGCCTGAGGAGGTCCGCCGCCTCGCCGAAGGCGAGGGTCGCGCCGATCGGGAGCCCGCCGCCGAGTCCCTTGGCGAGGGTGACGATGTCGGGATCGACGCCGTCGTGGCCCTGGTACTCGAACCAGCGGCCCGTGCGCCCGATGCCCGTCTGGACCTCGTCGAGGACGAGCAGGGTGCCGGTGGCGCGGGTGATCTCGCGGGCGGCCCGCAGGTAGTCCTCGGGCGGGACGACGACGCCGAGCTCGCCCTGGATCGGCTCGATGACCAGCAGCGCGGTGTCGGAGGTGACGGCGGCGCGCAGCGCCTCGGCGTCTCCGAACGGTACGTGCGTCACGTCGCCGGGGAGCGGCAGGAAGGGCTCGCGCTTGCCGGGCTGGCCGGTGAGCGCGAGGGCTCCCATGGTGCGGCCGTGGAAGCCGCCCTCGGTGGCGACCATGTGCGTACGGCCGGTGAGGCGCCCGATCTTGAAGGCGGCCTCGTTGGCCTCGGCGCCGGAGTTGGAGAAGAACACCCGGCCGGGGCGGCCGGAGATCTGGATCAGCCGCTCGGCGAGGGCCACGGGCGGCTCGGCGACGAACAGGTTCGAGACATGGCCGAGGGAGGCGATCTGACGGGAGACGGCTTCGACGATCGCGGGGTGGGCGTGGCCCAGCGCGTTCACGGCGATGCCTCCGACGAAGTCGGCGTACTCCTTGCCGTCGGCGTCCCAGACCTTCGCGCCCCGGCCGCGTACGAGCGACAGCCCGGGCGTGCCGTAGTTGTCCGTCATGACGCCCTGCCAGCGCTGTGTCAGCTCCTGGTTCGCGGTCACCTGACTCCCCCTTCGTGCTCGTCGGGCACGACCATCGTGCCGATGCCCTCGTCGGTGAAGATCTCCAGCAGGATCGAGTGCTGCACGCGGCCGTCGATCACGCGGGCGGTGTTGACCCCGTTGCGTACGGCGTGCAGGCACCCTTCCATCTTGGGGACCATGCCGCTGGAGAGCTCCGGCAGCAGCTTCTCCAGTTCCTTGGCGGTGAGCCGGCTGATCACTTCGTCGCTGTTCGGCCAGTCCTCGTAGAGCCCCTCGACGTCGGTGAGGACCATCAGCGTCTCGGCGCCCAGCGCGGCGGCGAGCGCGGCCGCGGCGGTGTCGGCGTTGACGTTGAACACGTGGTGGTCGTCGGCGCTGCGGGCGATGGACGAGACGACCGGGATACGGCCGTCGTCGAGCAGGGCCTGGATGGCGCCGGTGTCGATGGCGGTGATCTCTCCGACCCGCCCGATGTCGACGGACTCGCCGTCGATCTGCGGGAAGTGCTGGGTGGCGGTGATGGTGTGGGCGTCCTCGCCGGTCATGCCGACGGCGAGCGGGCCGTGCTGGTTGAGCAGCCCGACGAGCTCGCGCTGCACCTGCCCGGCCAGGACCATGCGTACGACGTCCATGGCCTCGGGCGTGGTGACCCGCAGCCCGGCCTTGAACTCGCTCACCAGGCCGTGCCGGTCGAGCTGCGCGCTGATCTGCGGGCCGCCGCCGTGCACGACGACCGGCTTGAGGCCGGCGTGCCGCAGGAAGACGACGTCCTGGGCGAAGGCGGCCTTCAGGTCCTCGTCGATCATGGCGTTGCCGCCGAACTTGATGACGACGGTCCGGCCGTGGTGGCGGGTGAGCCAGGGCAGCGCCTCGACGAGAATCTGGGCCTTGGGCAGGGCGGTGTGCTTGCGGGCGCTCATGAGCTGTACGCGCTGTTCTCGTGGACGTAGTCGGCGGTGAGGTCGTTGGTCCAGATGACCGCCGACTCGGTGCCCGCCGCCAGGTCCGCGGTGATCTTCACCTCGCGGTAGCGCATGTCGACGAGGTCGCGGTCGTCGCCGACCGAGCCGTTCCTGCAGACCCAGACGTCGTTGATGGCGACGTTGAGCCGGTCGGGGTCGAAGGCGGCGCGCGTGGTGCCGATGGCGGACAGGACACGGCCCCAGTTGGGGTCCTCGCCGTGGATGGCGCACTTGAGGAGGTTGTTGCGGGCGATCGAGCGGCCCACCTCGACGGCGTCGGCCTCGGTCGCGGCGCCCACGACCTCGATCCGGATGTCCTTGCTGGCCCCCTCCGCGTCGCCGATGAGCTGGCGGGCGAGGTCGTCGCAGACGGTGCGTACGGCGGTGGCGAACGCGTCGTACTCCGGCGTCACCCCGGACGCGCCGGAGGCGAGCAGCAGCACCGTGTCGTTCGTCGACATGCAGCCGTCGGAGTCGACGCGGTCGAAGGTCTGGCGGGTGGCGTCGCGCAGCGCCCGGTCGAGGGCGTCCGCTTCGAGGTCGGCGTCGGTGGTGAGCACGACCAGCATGGTGGCGAGGCCGGGTGCGAGCATGCCCGCGCCCTTGGCCATGCCGCCGACGGTCCAGTCCTCGCCGCCCGCGACGGCCGTCTTGTGGACGGTGTCGGTGGTCTTGATGGCGATGGCGGCCTTCTCGCCGCCGTGCGCGGAGAGCTCGGTGGCGGCCTTCTCGACGCCGGGCAGGAGCTTGTCCATGGGGAGGGTGATGCCGATGAGGCCCGTGGAGGCGATGGCGATCTCACCGGCGCTGTGGCCCGTCAGCACCTGCGCGGCCTTCTCGGCGGTGGCGTGGGCGTCCTGGAAGCCCTTCGGGCCCGTACAGGCGTTGGCGCCGCCGGAGTTGAGGACGACGGCGGAGACCCGGCCGCCCTTGACGACCTGCTCGGACCACAGGACCGGCGCGGCCTTCACGCGGTTGGAGGTGAAGACGCCCGCGGCGGCGAGGCGGGGCCCGTTGTTGACCACGAGGGCCAGGTCGGGGTTGCCGCTGTCCTTGATCCCCGCGGCGATGCCCGCCGCGGTGAATCCCTTTGCTGCCGTGACGCTCACGGTGCCACTCCTGTCGTGGAAAGACCGGTGTCCTCGGGGAGCCCGAGGGCGATGTTCATGCTCTGCACCGCGCCGCCGGCGGTGCCTTTGGCGAGGTTGTCGATGGCGCTGATCGCGATGACGCGGCCGACGGCGCCGTCGTACGCGACCTGGATCTGGACGGCGTTGGAGCCGTACACGGAGGCGGTCGCGGGCCACTGCCCCTCGGGGAGGAGGTGCACGAACGGCTCGTCGGCGTACGCCTTCTCGTACGCCGCCCGTACGCTCTCGGCGGTCGCCCCGGGCTTCGCCTTCGCGCTGCACGTGGCGAGGATGCCTCGGGACATGGGCGCGAGCGTCGGCGTGAAGGAGACGGTGACCCGCTCCCCCGCGGCGGCGCTGAGGTTCTGGATCATCTCGGGGGTGTGGCGGTGGCCGCCGCCGACGCCGTACGGCGTCATGGAGCCCATCACCTCGCTGCCGAGCAGATGCGGCTTGAGCGCCTTGCCCGCGCCGGAGGTGCCGGTGGCGGCGACGATCACGGCGTCGGACTCGGCGAGCTGCGCAGCGTACGCCGGGAAGAGCGCGAGCGAGACGGCGGTCGGGTAGCAGCCGGGAACGGCGACGCGCTTGGAGCCGGCGAGCGCGGCGCGGGCACCGGGGAGCTCGGGGAGACCGTACGGCCAGGTCCCGGCGTGCGGCGAACCGTAGAACGCCTCCCAGTCGGCGGCGTCCCGGAGCCGGAAGTCGGCGCCCATGTCGACCACGAGCACGTCGTCACCGAGCTGCTCGGCGACGGCGGCGGACTGGCCGTGCGGGAGCGCCAGAAAGACGACGTCGTGCCCGGCGAGCACTTCCGGGGTGGTGGGCTCCAGCACGCGGCCGGCCAGCGGCAGCAGATGCGGCTGGAGCGAGCCGAGCCGCTGTCCCGCGTTGGAATGGCCGGTCAGGGCGCCGATCTCCACCCCGGGGTGGGCGAGGAGCAGACGGAGCAGTTCCCCGCCCGCGTATCCACTCGCCCCTGCCACTGCTGCACGTACCGCCATCGAGCCCTCCTAGTCGATGGCATGACTATACGCACCTACGCAGTTTTATGCAAAGATTTTCCGTCTCGCCCCGTGAGCCCCTCACCAGGAACCGGCACCCCGCGTCCGATGTCGTACCGGTCATGATTGCGAACGCGGAAGAGCTGACCGACGACTGGGAGTCGATCCGCCAGGGGTACTTCCCGGGAGAGCACGACGAGACCCTGCTGGAGTGCGTGGAGCAGCTCCGCCGGGCGCGGGCTTCGGTGCCCCGGGACCCGGACGAGACGGCGTTCTTCACGCTGGGCCTGGTGTGGATGTACGGCCATGCGGCGGGCGAGGCGGAGCCCGGGGCGGCGGACGAGGCCGAGGTGGCGCTGCTGGACGCCGCCTCGGATCCGGCCGTCGTGAACCACGCGTGCGCCCCCGGGGCCCATCCGTGCGACGGCGACCCCGACGGGCAGCTGGAGTCCTTCGAGATGGTTCTGTCACTGCCGGCCGGGGACTCGGAGTACGCATGGGGAGACCTCGGCCGGAAGGACCAGCAGCACGAGGCGGGGCCCCGCTGGCGCTGCCCGCACAACGTGGCGGGCTTCGCCCGGTGGGCCGCGGCGGCGATCCGCCGGGATGGCCGCAGAGCCTGAGCCGGCCCCCTCCTTCGGTCCGCCTCGCCGACGACGGCGCCGCCGGAGGCGGTGGCGGCGTTCTCCGCGGGGCGCCGCCTGCGCCATTCGGCCCCGGGCGGCGCCGGCCGCCCCGGCCTCAGCGAGCAGAACACCGCGATCGCCGCACCTGTCCGCCGGCGCGGCGCCCGGGCCGAACCGAAGAGCGGCTTCACCCCCGGTCCACCTGCCCGCCAATGGGCCAGCTGTCCGGCCGGGGCCGCCCGGCCCGGCCATGCGGCCTTCGGACGGGTGCCCGGAGCGATGCCGAAGCGTGCCGTGGCTCACTCCACGTCCACGTCGTCGAGCAGCGCGTGCATCGCGCCCAGCACGCGGAGGCACGCGTCGATGTCCGCCGTGGTCAGATCACCGTTCACACGACGCAGCAGTGCGTGTTCGCGGGCCCGCACCGCGCCGATCGCGGCCCGGCCCCGATCGGTGAGCCGGATGAGCGGCGACCGGCGGTGCACGGGGTTGGCGGCACTCTCCACCAGACCGTGCCGCGCCGCGTCGTTGACCATGCGCTGTACGAACTGCCGGCTGAGCGCTTGCGCCCGCCCCATCTGCGGCACCGTCATCGGCCCCCGGGTGCGCAGGAGATCGAGTACCGCGCGCACCCCGACCGACAGGCCCTCGATCGGTGCCGCCTGCTCCACCTTGCGGTGGACCCGCCGGTAAAGCGGGCCGACCAGGTCGAATACCTCGGTGAGGCGTTCGGCCAGCTCGTCCGGAGAGGACGTGGCGGGGGCTTCGGTGTGTTCGTCCGTCATGCCACCAGGATGACACCTTGGTTGCCAACTCTCGACAGAGATGACACCTTGGTTGTCATGAATACCGAACCCGCCTCCACCCCGACCCGTTTACTCCAGACCGCCGACGGCCGTCTCGCCTACCGTGAGGCGGGGTCCGGGCCGCCCCTGGTGTTCCTGCACGGCGGCTTCCTCGACCACCGCATGTGGGAGGAACAGATCCGGGCCTTCGCTCCGCACTACCGGGTCATCGCGTTCGACGCCCGTGGACACGGCGGCTCGGACAACGCGGCCGGTCCCTTCCGGCACGCCGACGACGTCGCCGCGCTGCTGCGGGGACTGGATGCGGCCCCGGCCGTGCTCGTCGGCGTGTCGATGGGCGGGGCCACCGCGGTCGACTGCGTGCTGGAACATCCGGAACTGGTCCGCGCGGTCGTCGTCAGCGGCGTTGGCACCAGCGAGCCCGCCTTCGGGGATCCCTGGACCCTGGACGTGTTTGCCGCCCAGGAGCAGGCGCTTGCCACAGGTGACGCGACCGGCTGGGTCGACGCGTTCATGCGTTTCACCTTCGGCCCGCACCGCGGTCCGGCCGCCGTCGATCCCGATGTGGTGCGCCGGGTACGGGAGATGGCGCTCGGCACTCTCGGCAAGCACACGCCCGATGAGCCCGACCACCGGGTGCCGGTCACGGCCACCTGGGAGCGCGCGGCCGGCATCGCCGTCCCCGTATGCGCGATCAACGGCGCCGTGGACGCCCCGGACAACCTCGCCATGGCCGACCGCCTGATGAGGCTTGTCCCCGACGGCCGCACCGTCACCCTCCCGGACACCGCGCACTACCCGAACATGGAGAACCCGGCCCGCTTCAACGCCGAGCTGGCCTCGTTCCTGGAGGCCGTCAGCGGGAACGGCGCGTCGACCGCCTGAAGCAGCGGTGCGGCATCGCCCCCGGTGCGACAAGATCACCGGCCCCGGCAGAGGGCCCGGCGCCCGAGCCGCTCGATGCCGTCCGGTGCACCCGGGCCGGACCGCCGGGCCTGTGCGCCGGGCTCGTTCTCCAGTGGACGGATCCTTGCGGCGAGGCACATCTGCGGCCGTCCGCTCCTCCAGTCCTCCTGGATGCGGTGCTCGCAGCCGGCCACGGCGCACGGACGGACGCCGACGACCGGAGGACCGCCCGGGCGGCGGCGCCGTGGGCAGCGGCTCCGGCCGGGGTCTCGCCGGCGTGCGCGAGCGCGTCGGCCTCCTGCGCCTGCGCGGCCGCTTCACCGCCGGGCCCCGCCCGGGGTGGCGGGCCCGGGTCGTGATCATCGCGTACGAGACGGGCCTGGCGCCGCCCCGGTGAGAAGCGGGGAGAACCGGGGAGAACCGGGGAAAGTAGGACGCGATCTGTCCTGGATCGGCTCTAGCCTCGACGTACCAGCCCCGAAACGGCACAGGAGCAGCGGATGAGCCTCGTCGACGGCAACCAGCCGGATTCCACCCCCACCTGGATCGACCTCGACGTTCCCGACCTCGAACGCGCGAAGGAGTTCTACGGCGCGCTGTTCGGCTGGACCTTCGAGACCACCGCCGCCACCGCGGAGTCCGACGGCTCCACCACGTGTCTGCTGCGCGGCCTGGCGGTCGCCGCGTTCCGGCCCGCCTCCGCGCCCGGTTACGCCCCCGGCTCCTGGCGCATGTACTTCGCCACGCGGGACTGCGACGCCACCGCCCAGCGCGTCGTCGACGCGGGCGGCGCCCTGACGCAGGGTCCGCTGGACGTCGGAGACCGGGGGCGCACGGCTCTCGCTTCGGACTCCGTCGGCGCCCGGTTCGGGCTCTGGCAGGGCGGCACACACCCCGGCTGCCGGATCGTGAACGAACCGGGCTCCCTGGTCCGCAATGACCTGAGTACGCCCGAGCCGGGCCCCGCGCGGGACTTCTACACGGCGCTCTTCGGCTTCACCCTGGACGGCAACCCGGATCTCCCCGGCTTCGACTTCACCTTCCTGCGCCGGCCCGACGGCCATGAGATCGGCGGGATCTTCGGCGACCCGACCGCCACCGCCTCCGTCTGGCAGACCACCTTCGAGGTCGCGGACACCGACGCGGTGGCGGAGCGCGCCGTCGCGGCCGGAGGCACGGCCGGCGCTCCCGAGGACTTTCCGTACGGCCGGACGGCGGAGATCACCGACCCGTTCGGCACCGTCTTCCACGTGATCGCCAGGCCCCCGGCCCAGCGGGGGTGAGACGGGGCGGGACGGACGGAAGGGGAAGGAGCGGGGACTCCGTTAGCCTGAGGGCACAATGAACCATTTGACGACGTCACTGGGCGAATACGACCTCGTCCGCTTCCCCGAGGACCCCCGCGACAGGCTCCGCGCCTGGGACGCGGCCGACGAGTACCTGCTGCGGCATCTCGAGGGAACCGGCGACGCTCCTCCCGTGGACCTGTCCGGCACCGTCGTCGTGGTGGGCGACCGCTGGGGCGCCCTGGCCACGGCCCTCTCCGGCTGCCGTCCCGTGCAGATCACCGACTCGTTCCTCACCCAGCAGGCGACGCGGGTGAACCTGGAGCGCAACGGGGCCGACGCGTCGGGGGTACGGCTCCTCTCCACCCAGGAGCCCCCGCCGGAGCGCATCGACGTACTGCTGATCCGCGTGCCCAAGAGCCTCGCGCTCCTGGAGCACCAGCTGCACCGGCTCGCTCCGCACGTCCACGCGGGCACCGTCGTCGTCGGCACGGGAATGGTCAAGGAGATCCACACCTCGACGCTCAGGCTCTTCGAGCGGATCCTCGGTACGACGCGGACGTCGCTGGCGGTGAAGAAGGCGCGCCTCATCTTCTGCACGCCGGACCCCGGCCTCGCCCGGGGCAACGACCCGTGGCCGTACAGCTATGCGCTGCCCTCCGACGTCGGGGTGGTGTCCGGCCTCACCGTCACCAACCACGCGGGCATCTTCTGCGCCGAGCGCCTCGACATCGGCACGAGGTTCTTCCTGCGTCACCTCCCCGGGCGCCGCGGCCCCGAGCGCGTCGTGGACCTGGGCTGCGGCAACGGTGTGGTGGGTACGGCGGCCGCGCTGGCCAATCCGGAGGCCGAGGTGCTGTTCGTCGACGAGTCGTTCCAGGCGGTGGCGTCGGCACAGGCCACGTTCCGGGCGAACGCCGGGGCCGGCAGCAAGGCGGAGTTCCTGGTGGGCGACGGCCTGTCGGGCGTACCGGAGGGGACGGTGGACCTCGTACTGAACAACCCGCCGTTCCACAGCCACCAGGCGACGACGGACGCGACGGCCCGGCGCATGTTCGCCGGTGCGCGCGACGCGCTGCGCCCCGGCGGCGAACTGTGGGTCATCGGCAACCGGCACCTCGGCTACCACGTGGCGCTGCGCCGGATCTTCGGCAACAGCGAACTGGTCGCGAGCGACCCGAAGTTCGTGGTCCTGCGGGCGGTGAAGCGGTAGCACCGGGTGCGGCGGCGGCGCAGGGCCCCCGCCGGGCCTACGCACCGCCCGGCAGCCCCTGGCACGCGCCCCGCAGCCGCCGTACGCCCTCGGTGATCTCGGCCGGCCCCGCCACCCCCGCGAAGCTCAGCCGGATGTGCCCCGCGGTCGGCTCCGCGCTGAAGTACGGGCGGCCGGGCGCGATGGCGACGCCCGCCCGGAGCGCCGCCGAGACCACCGCGTTCTCGTCCGCGCCGTCAGGCAGGCGCAGCCACAGGTGGTAGCCGCCCGCCGGGATGTGCGGCAGGGCGAATGCGGGAAGGCCGAGCCGCAGGGCGGCGGCCATGGTGTCACGGCGCCCCCTCAACTCCGCCGCCACGGTGCGCAGATGGCGCGGCCAGGCCGGGGAGCCGACGAGCTCCACGGCGGCCTCCTGGAGGGGCCGGGGCACGAAGAAGCTCTCGACGACCTGAATGGCGCGCAGCCTCTCCAGCACCGGGCCGCGCGCCGCCAGCGCGCACACCCGGAAGCTGGGCGAGGTCGCCTTGGTGAGCGAGCCGACGTGCACGACGACGCCGTCGTGGTCGTCGGTGGCGAGCGGCCGGGGCAGTGGCCCCGCGTCGTCGTGCACGAGGCGCCGTACGAAGTCGTCCTCGACGACGAAGGCCCCGGCCTCGCGGGCGATCCGCAGCACCTCGGGCCGGCGCTCGGCCGAGAGCACCGCGCCGGTCGGGTTCTGGAAGAGCGGCTGGCAGACGAAGACGCGGGCGCCGGTGGCCTTGAAGGCCGCGGCGAGGAGTTCGGGGCGCACCCCGTCCGAGTCGACCGGTACCGGTACCGGTCGCATTCCCGCCGCGCGGGCGATCGCCAGCATGCCGGGGTACGTCGGCGACTCGACCAGTACCGGCGCGCCGGGCGGGGCGAGGGCGCGCAGGGCCGTCGTCAGCGCGCTCTGGCCGCCGGCGGCGATCAGGACTTCGGCGGCCGTGATGGCGCCGCCGATCCCCCGGGCGAACCATTCGCGCAGTTCGGGGATGCCGTCGGTCGGGGGGCGGCCCCAGGCGCCGGGGCGCCGCCCGGCCCGCGCGAGGGCGGCCGCCATGGCCCGCTCGGGACGGAGGGAGGCGTGGAGGTAACCGCTGTTGAACTCGATGACGCCGGGCGACGGGGCGGCGAGGGTGACCAGGACCCCGGAGGCGTCGACCGAGCGCGGCACGAGTTCGGTGGCTCCGTCGGCGCTGAGCGCGACCTCCTGCCAGGAGGTGTCGCCCGGCGCCGCCGTGTCCGTACGGGGCTGCGTCCGGAAGGCGCCCGCGCCGGGCCGGGTGACGACCAGGCCCTCGGCGGCGAGCTGGGCAAGAGCCCGCGAGACCGTCACCGGGCTCACCCGGTAGCGCTCCACCAGCACCCGGCTCGACGGGAGCTTTCCACCAGGCGAGTAGTGGTTGAGCTCCCGCTTAAGGGATTCGGCCAGTTCGGCGACGCTGCTACGCTCATGCATGACAGCACAGAATAGCGCTACTCGCGATACGGCAGTAGCAGTCAGCAGTGGTTCGAACGGGACGCAAGGGGCCGGACCGAGGGCCGGCGCCGGCACCGCCCGCAGCGGAACGCTCCTCGCCGCGCTCGGTGTCATCGCCTTCTCGCTCACGTTCCCGGCCACCGCCTGGGGTCTCGAAGGCTTCGGCCCCTGGTCGCTCGTCGCCGTACGCAGCGTCCTCGCGGCGCTCGTCGCGGGCGCCGCGCTGCTCGCCCTGCGGATACCCCTGCCCGCCCGCGCCCACTGGGCGGGGCTCGCCGTGGTCGGCGGCGGCGTGGTCCTCGGCTTCCCGATGCTCACCACGCTCGCCCTCCAGACCTCCACCACTTCGCACGCCGCCGTGGTGGTCGGTCTCCTGCCGCTGACCACCGCCGCCCTCTCCGCGCTGCGCACCGGGGCCCGCCCCTCCCGGGCGTTCTGGCTCGCGGCCCTCGCCGGCGCCGCCGTGGTGATCGCCTTCACGGTGCAGCAGAGCGGCGGCGCCCTGTCCACCGGCGACTTGTACCTCTTCGGCGCGCTGCTGGTCTGCGCCGCGGGCTACACCGAGGGCGGCAGGCTCGCGCGCGTGATGCCCGGCTGGCAGGTCATCGGCTGGGCCCTGATCCTCTGCCTCCCGTTCGCCGTTCCGGCGGCCGCCGTGGCGCTCGCCTTCGAACCGGTGCACCTCACGGCGCACAGCGTCGCGGGGCTCCTCTGGGTCGCGGTCGGCTCGCAGTTCCTGGGCCTGGTCGTCTGGTACCGCGGCATGGCCGAGATCGGCGTGTCCAAGGCCAGTCAGCTCCAGCTCGCCCAGCCCCTGCTGACCCTGGTCTGGTCGGTCGCCCTGCTCGGCGAGCACCTCTCCCCCGCGGCCCCGCTCGCGGCCGTCGGCGTACTGGTCTGCATCGCGGTCACCCAGCGCGCGCGGACCTGAGCGCGAGCGCGAGAACGGGTCGACCGCCGCCCCCGGCCGTAGACTGGCCGTACACGACACCAGCCTCAAGGAGGTCACTCCCGATGCAAGCAAGCGTGGGCGACCGGCTGCTGATGCACGGCAGGACCGTCGGGCACGAGGACCGGGTCGCCGAGATCGTCGAGGTCCTGGGATCCGAAGGCACTCCTCCGTACCGCGTCCGCTTCGACGACGGGCACGAGGCGCTGATGTCGCCGGGCCCGGACTCCGTCGTACGGCACACGGACACGAACCCGGCGCAATAGCCCGAAGCAGCCCTGAGCAACCCCAGCCCTGGTCCCGGTCCCGGCTCCCGAGGAGCCGAGCCGGTACGCCCCGGCCCAGCAGGGACCGTCAGCGGGGCGTCCGTACCCGGGCCGGGTAGTGGTCCGCCACCACCCGGTCCATCGCCCCGACGCGATCGGCCGCCACCTCCTTCGCCGAGAAGAAGACATGGCCGCGCGCCTCGGCGAAGTCCTTGGCGAGGGTCAGGTGGCGGGAGAGTTCGGCCGGGTCCTGCCAGGCCGCGGGCTGGGCCGGGTCCCCGGCCTTGTAGAGCGCCTCGCCGACGTACAGGTCGACGCCCGTGCCGCGCACGGTCTCCGCCCACCAGGGCAGCAGCTTGGCGTAGTCGGCGGCCTCGAAGCCGATGTTCCAGTAGAGCTGGGGCACGATGTGGTCGATCCAGCCCTCCTTCACCCACCTGCGGGTGTCGGCGTGCAGATCGTCGTACGTCTGCACCCCGGCCCGCGTCGGCGAGCCCAGCGGGTCGGTGGCGGCGTTGCGCCACACTCCGAAGGGGCTGATCCCGAAGCGGACCTTCTTGCCGTCCTTCTTCCCGGCCGCCTTGATCCGGTCGGACATCTCCCGCACCAGCCGGTCGGTGTTGTCGCGCCGCCAGGCGGCCCGGTCCGGGAATCCGGCGCCGTGGCGCGCGAACGCCTCGTCGTCGGCGAACTCCTGCCCCGCCACCGGGTACGGGTAGAAGTAGTCGTCCCAGTGCACGGCGTCGACGTCGTACCGCTCCACGGCGTCCATCATCGCGTCCTGCACGAAGCGCCTGACCTCCGGCAGCCCCGGGTTGTAGTAGAGCTTCCCGCCGTACGGCAGCACCCACTCCGGGTGCACGCGCGCCGGATGCGTCGCCACCAGCCGGGACGGGTCGGTGTGATTGGCCACCCGGTACGGGTTGAACCAGGCGTGCAGCTCGAGATCCCGCCGGTGCGCCTCCTCCACCGCGGTTCCCAGCGGGTCCCAGCCCGGGTCCTTGCCCTGTACGCCGGTGAGGTACTGCGACCACGGCTCGTGCGGCGAGGGCCACAGCGCGTCGGCGGTCGGCCGCACCTGGAACACCACCGTGTTCAGCCTGCGCCGCACCGCCGTGTCCAGATGGGCCAGGAGCTCGGCCTTCTGCTGGTCGGCGGTCAGACCCGCCCTGGACGGCCAGTCACGGTTGGCGACGCTCGCCAGCCACATCCCCCGCAGCTCGCGCTCCGGGGCGCGGCGCCGCCGCCTGCCGGCCGCGGCGGCGTCCCCGGAGACCGCCAGCGCGGACAGCGCCCCGGCCACTCCCGCCAACAACCCTCTTCGACCGATCTGACCCATATGTCGACCCCTGTTCCGTGGTGACGCGCGTACGTCCTGTCGTGTCCGCAGAGCATGCCCGCCCCGGCCCGTCGCGTACACGTGGGTCGGGAGTAACGTCGGGGGCCGAGGCGGGCACCGGCAACGGCCGGGAGCCTGCCGAACTGTTGATCAGCGAAAGGCACGATGTGACGGACTCCATGGCGGATGTGCAGCGCGTCGGAGTAGTGGGCTGCGGCCAGATGGGCGCAGGCATTGCCGAGGTGTGTGCCCGCAGCGGCCTCGAGGTGAAGGTTGCCGAGACCACGGGCGAGGCCCTGGAGATCGGCCGCACCCGGCTCTACAACTCCCTCTCGAAGGCCGCCGAGCGCGGCAAGATCACCGAGGAGGAGCGCGACGAGACGCTCGCCCGTCTCAGCTTCACCACCGACCTCGGCGAGTTCGCCGACCGCGACCTCGTGATCGAAGCCGTCGTCGAGAACGAGTCGATCAAGACCGAGATCTTCCAGGTCCTCGACCAGGTGGTGACCCGTCCCGACGCGATCCTCGCCTCCAACACCTCCTCGATCCCGCTGGTGAAGCTGGCCGTCGCCACCTCCCGGCCGGACCAGGTCATCGGCATCCACTTCTTCAACCCGGCCCCGGTGCAGAAGCTCGTCGAGCTGATCCCCGCGCTGACCACGTCCGAAGAGACGGTCAAGCGCGCCGAGGCCGTGGTGCAGAACGTGCTGGGCAAGCACCCGATCCGCGCCCAGGACCGCTCGGGCTTCGTGGTCAACGCGCTCCTCATCCCGTACCTGCTCTCGGCGATCCGGATGTTCGAGTCGGGCATCGCCAGCCGTGAGGACATCGACAACGGCATGGAGCTGGGCTGCGCCCACCCGATGGGCCCGCTCAAGCTCGCGGACCTCATCGGCCTCGACACGGTCGCCTCGGTCGCCGACTCGATGTACGCCGAGTACAAGGAGCCTCTGTACGCCGCTCCCCCGCTGCTCCAGCGCATGGTGGACGCGGGCAGGCTGGGACGTAAGACGGGATCCGGCTTCTACCCGTACGCCTGAGCCCTCCTGGTCCGCGATCCGCGATTCGCACGGAGTGTGCGGGGCGTACCCGCATATGCCCCGCACACACGCTCCCGCCATGGGCACAGGGCGAGTTGGCTCTGTGTCACATGCACGGGCCGTCGGACGGCCCTGTCGGAAGAAGGAGCGGACCGTGAGTATCGACCCCGACCAGACCGTGGTCGCAGAGGAGTACGCCGAGTTACGTCGCTGCCTCGACGTGGGGCTCACCAGGATCGACGGACATCTGGCGCTGCTGGCCCACCGGGGCGACCAGGCCGGCAGTGACCTGGCCGACCTGGCCGCGCGGGTGACGGCCCTGGAGCACAACCGCTGGCCGCTGCCCACCGTCTCGGCACTCACCGCGGCCGGAGCGCTCGCGGTGACCGTCTGGCAGGCCGTCGGCCGCTAGAGCCTCCGGCCGTGAGCCCGGGCCCGCGGTTCTAGCCCAGACGCAGGTGGTGCAGCATCAGCAGCCCGGCCGCCATGTTGGCGGCCGGGACTTCACCGCGGGCCACCATGCCGGGGACCAGCTTGAGCGGGACCCACTCGCGCCGTGAGGACTCGAAGTCGTCCTCGGGGTGGCCGGTGTACGTCGCCTCCTCGGCCCAGTAGAGGTGGTGCCGGGCGTCGGTGAGGCCGTTGGACGGCTCGACGGTGAGGAGGGGGCGCAGCGGCCCGGGCCGCCAGCCGGTCTCCTCCTCCATCTCACGCGCCGCGGCGGCCTCGATGTCCTCGCCGTCCTCGACGACTCCCGCGGCGAGTTCCCAGCCCCAGCTGTCGGTGATGAAGCGGTGCCTCCAGAGCATCAGCACCTCGTTGGCCTCGTTGACCACCGTCGCCACGGCCACCGGGCGCAGCCGTATGACGAAGTGGTCGAGGTGCCGGCCGTCGGGGAGTTCGACATCCGCGAGGTTGACCCGGAACCAGCGGTTCTTGTAGACGTTCTGTTCGCTTAAGTTCGTCCACTGCACTGTTGTGCCACCTTTCGACAAGTAGGTGACAACATCGCAGCAGGAGCACGGTCACAGCGGAACGCGCAGAGCCCCGTCGATCAGTTCGGCCGCCTCGTCGGCGCCTGCGCATCCGCTTCCCACCAGGTGCTCGCGCACCGCACGCAACCGGTCGCGCAGCCGCTGCGACTCCATTCCCTGCGCCCGTTCGGCCATCTCCGTCGCGATCTCCACGGCCCGGTCCGCCCTGCCCTGGCGCAGCTCGATGTGGGTGAGCATGGCGAGCCGGTGCACCCGCCCCCGGTCGTGCGTCGCGGGAGAGCCGACCGCCGCCGTCGCGTGCTCCCGTGCGGCGGGCAGATCACCCAGGCTGAACAGGGCCTCGGCCACCTGGACGTTCACCAGGCCCGGCTGGACGTACCCCGTCTCGTCCGGTTCGCTGCCCGGTCTGATGCACTCGGCCTCGCTCTCCGCGCGCCGGATGCAGGACAGGGCCCCCTTGCCGTCGCCGAGGTGGGCGTACGCCTTGGCCTGCATCGCGTGCAGATCGGCGGCCAGCGCCGGGGTGATCTGCGTGCCCGCCGTGCGCAGCGCCGCCTCCGCGAAGGCCACCGCCTGCCGGTATTCGGCCATGAACAGCGACTGGTTGACGAGCAGCGCGATGATGTACGCGCCGAGCCCCCGGTCCCCGCTGGCCTTGGCGAGCCGCAGGGCCTGGTGGAAGTAGCGCTGGGCGAGCCCCTGGGCGTCCGAGTCGTACGCGCAGATGCCGGCCACCGCCACCAGACCGCCCGTCGCCCGGTGCAGGTGACGCCCCACGGCGTTGGAGTAACTGCCGCGCAGCAGAGGGGCGGTCTCCGCGTTGAGGAAGCCGACGATGCGCGAGCGCGTCGCGATGCCGCCCGCCTTGCGGTACATCAGCTCGTAGTGCGCCCGGGCCGCGCGCAGCATCTGTATGTCGGCGACGCTGACGCGCGTCTGTCCCTTGCGCGAGACGTCCGCGTCCTCCGGCGGGTTCTCCCACTCCCACACGGGCATCACGGCCGGTGTCCCGGTCACCGCGGGCGCGCCGATGATGTGGGGCCGCTGCTGTTCGTCGGAGCGCCACAGCGCGGTGGCGCGCTCCACGAAGCCCGTCAGCGGGGAGCCGTGCGGCATGCCCGTTTCGCCCGGCGAGCCGAACCCGATGTCGTCCAGCGTTATCGGCCGGTGCAGCCGGGCCGCGAGGACCTCGCAGATCAGGTCGGGCACCTGGCCGCGCGGGCGCTGGCCCTTCAACCACCGCGCCACGGCGGTGTGTTCGTACCTCAGCGCCAGGCCTCTCGCGCTGCCCGCCTGGTTCACATGGGCGGCGAGGCCTGCGTGGGAGATGCCCGCCTCGTCGAGCAGGGCGTCGAGCAGGGTATTGGGCTGCATGGCCTCTCCGGTGGCTCGGTGCGGGCGCAATACGCCAGCGTAGTGGAGCTGCTTTCACACGGGGTGTGAACCGAATGCCCGCGTTCGTGCCCCGCGTGCTCTCCCGCGCACACGCCGCGACCGCTTGACTTCAAGCGCCTCTTCACGAGGCGGCCGGGCCGCCGGCTCCCCCCTCATCACAGTGCGGCGGCCCGATCCCGCTCCGTCCGTCCTGCTGGTCTGCCCGACACTCCACGGCAGGGCGGACGGAGCGGGTCCCCGGGCTACGGAGCGACGGCCGGTCAGCGGTGGGTCAGCGGTGGGAGGGCTCGGCGTGTAAGCGGCGCGGCTCCTGGTCCCCGGGGGCCGCGGGCGACCGGCTGCGGTCCTTGCGCAGGACGAGCAGGGCGACGTCGTCGGTGAGCCGCCCGCCCGTGTGCCGCAGCAGCGCCGTGTGCACGCGCCGCACCACCACGGCGGGTGGGACCGGCGAGCCCGCGGCGGCGGCCTCGGTGAGCGCCGTCCGCAGGCAGAAGAACGTCCCGTCGGCGCTGCGGGCGTCCTCGGCGCCGTCGGTGTGCAGGACCAGCGTGTCGCCGGGAAGCAGTCGCGTGCAGCGGTGTGCGGACAGACCGTCGGGCAGCGGGAACGGACCGAGCGGCGGCAGCGGGTCCCCGCCCGCGAGCGGTTCGGCGGACTCGCGCAGCCGGTAGGGCCACGGGTGGCCGCAGTTGAGCGCCAGTACCTCGCCGTCCTCGTGGATCTCCAGCAGGAGTACGGTGACGAACTCCTCGGCCAGCGGGCTGTCCGGGGCGGTGCTGCTCACCGACGGGTGCTCGGAGCGCGACCGCTCCCGCAGGTGCCGCTGCAGCGCCCGCTCCAGCCTGCGCATGACGCCCGCGAGGTCGGCCTCGTCGTGCGCCGCCTCCCGGAAGCTGCCGAGCAGCGCGGCGACCGCCCCGATCGCGGCCAGCCCGTGGCCCCGTACGTCACCGATGACGACCCGCACACCCCCGGCGGTGGCCACGGCCTCGTACAGATCGCCCCCGACCGTCGCGCCACGGCTCACGGAGAGCTGTCCCGCGGCGACGGCGAGCCCGTCGAGCCGGGGCGGCAGCGGGCGCAGCAGCACCTGCTGGGCGGCGCGCGCGACCTCGCGGACCCGGCGCAGCTCCCGGACCGGGCCGAGCCTCACGCTCGTCAGCAGACAGGCGGCCAGCGCCAGGAAGGCGGCGCACGTCACGAAGCGGGGCGCCATCCCCCCGTGGGAGGCGAACGGGCAGGCCAGTTCCCAGACGGTCGCGGCGACGAGCCAGACGGCGGGGAGTCCGAAGACGAGGACGCCCCGCACGGAGAGCACCCCCGTACACGCGCCCCGCCAGGTCTTGGTACGGATCATCCCGACGGCCCCCTAGGCCCTGGCCCTGTACGACGCGCGGCCCTCGCAGCCGGAATGATTGTGCCGACCCTCCGTACCGGTTTGCGCACCCTGCCCACACTTCTCACCCAAATGAGTGAGGGGCGCATCCGTAACCCCGGACACGCCCCTCAGTACCGCTTCACCAGGTGTTACGCCCCGCGCAGCACCGCGCCCGTGCGCTCGCCGGCGAGCGCGACGGCGGCGTCGCGGGCGGCCGAGGCCTCCTCGACGGTCAGCGTGCGGTCGGCGGCGCGGAAGCGCAGCGCGTACGCGAGCGACTTCCTGCCGGCGCCGAGCTGTTCACCCGTGAACACGTCGAACAGCCGCAGCGATTCGAGGAGTTCACCGGCTCCTTCGCGCAGCGCGGCCTCGACGTCCGCCGAGGGCACGTCGGCGGAGACGACCAGTGCGACGTCCTGGGTCGCCACCGGGAAGGTGGAGATCCGGGGCGCCCGGAGGGCTCCGGCGCCGGCCTGCTCCAGCACGCCGGTCTCGACCTCCATGGCGCAGGTGCGCTCCGGCAGGTGGAGCGCCTTGATGACGCGCGGGTGCAGCTCACCGGCGTGTCCGGCGAGGACCTCCTCGCCGTTCACCGTGACGTACAGCGCGGCGCAGCGGCCGGGGTGCCACGGCGCGTGCCGGCCGGCGCGCACGATCAGCTCGGCACCGGCCTCGCGGGCGAGCAGACGAGCCGCCTCGACGGCGTCCGCCCAGGTGCCCGGGCGGCCCTTGCCCCACCAGCCGGCCTGCTCGCGGGCGCCCGCGAGGACGACGGCGGCGTGGTGCGGCTGACGCGGCAGCGTGGCGTTGAGACCGGCGATCTCCTCGTCGGTCGGCCGGCGGTCGACGGGCAGCCGCGCGGCCTTGTGCTCTTCCCCGGTCGGCCGGAAGACGAGACCGGCCTCGAAGAGCGCCAGGTCGTGCGAGCCGCGGCCGTCGTTGCGGCGCAGCGCGCCGAGGAGGCCCGGCAGCAGCGTGGTGCGCAGCGCCGGCTCCTCGTCGGAGATCGGGTTGACCAGCTTGACCGTACGGCGGCGGGCGTCGTCGGCGTCCAGGCCCAGCTGGTCGAGCACGGTCTCGCCGACGAACGGGTAGTTCAGCGCCTCGACGTAACCCGCGCCGGCCAGCGCACGGCCGATGCGGCGGTGCAGCCGCTGCCGCTCGGTGAGTCCGCGGCCCGAGGGCGGCGTCGGCAGGGTCGACGGGAGGTTCTCGTAACCCTCCAGCCGGATGACCTCTTCGGCCAGGTCGTTCGGGAAGGCCAGGTCGGGGCGCCAGGACGGCACGGTCACGACCAGTTCGTCCTGCCCGTACACGTCGCAGCCGACCTCCTGGAGGCGGCGTACGACGGTCTCGCGGCCGTAGTCGACACCCGCCACCCGGTCGGGGTGGTTCGCGGGCATCGAGACCGTGCGGGGCGCGGAGGGCGCGATGACCTCGGTGACGCCGGCCTCGGCGGTGCCGCCCGCGAGCAGCACGAGGAGGTCGACGGTCCGCTGGGCGGCGGCGGAGGCGGCCTCGGGGTCGGTGCCCCGCTCGAAGCGCCGGGACGCCTCGGACGACAGCTTGTGCCGCCGTGCCGTACGGGCGACGGAGAGCGCGTCGAAGTGCGCGGCCTCGATGACGACCTCGGTGGTGCCCTTGACGGCGCTGGTCTCGGGGTCGGTCTCGGAGTCGGCGATCTCGGTGTTGGCGCCGCCCATGACACCCGCGAGGCCGATGGGGCCGCGGTTGTCGGTGATCACCAGGTCCTCGGCGTCGAGGACACGCTTCGTGCCGTCGAGCGTCGTGAACTTCTCGCCCTGCTCGGCGCGGCGCACCCCGATCGGCCCGTCGATGCGGGACCGGTCGTAGGCGTGCAGCGGCTGGCCGAGCTCCAGCATCACGTAGTTGGTGACGTCGACCGCGAGCGAGATCGGACGCATCCCGGCCTTCTGCAGACGGCGCCGCAGCCAGATCGGGGAGCGGGCCTCGGGCTGGAGACCGACGACCGTACGGGCGGTGAAGCGGTCGCAGCCCCGCGGGTCGCCGACCTTCACGAGGTAGCCGTACGAGTTGGGGGCCGGCACGTCGAGCAGCGCCGGGTCGCGCAGCGGCAGCCCGTACGCGGTGGCGACCTCGCGGGCGACGCCGCGCATCGACAGGCAGTAGCCGCGGTCGGGCGTGACGGCGATGTCGAGGACCTCGTCGACGAGTTCGAGCAGCTCGATGGCGTCGGTGCCCGGCTCGTACTCGGGCGGCAGCACGATGATGCCGTTGCTGCCGTCGTCACCCATGCCCAGCTCGTCGCCGGAGCAGATCATGCCGTGCGAGGTCTTGCCGTACGTCTTGCGCGCGGCGATCGCGAAGTCGCCGGGCAGGACCGCGCCGGGCAGGACCACGACGACCTTGTCGCCGACGGCGAAGTTGCGGGCGCCGCAGACGATCTCCTGCGGCTCGCCGGTGCCGTTGGCCGTGCCGACGTCGACGGTGCAGAAGCGGATGGGCTTCTTGAACTCCGTCAGTTCCTCGATGGTGAGGACCTTGCCGACGACCAGGGGGCCCTTGAGGCCGGCGCCGAGCTGCTCGACCCTCTCGACCTCCAGGCCGGCGGACACGAGCTTGGCCTGCACGTCACGGCCGGTCTCGGTGGCGGGGAGATCGACGTACTCCCGCAGCCAGGAAAGCGGGACCCGCATCAGATCTCCATCCCGAAGGGCCGGGTGAACCGGACGTCACCCTCGACCATGTCTCGCATGTCTTCTACGTTGTGGCGGAACATGAGCATCCGCTCGATGCCGAACCCGAAGGCGAATCCGCTGTACTTCGCCGGGTCGACGCCGCAGGCGGTGAGCACCTTCGGGTTGACCATGCCGCAGCCGCCCAGCTCGATCCAGCCCTCGCTGCCGCAGGTGCGGCAGGGACGGTCCGGGTTGCCGACGGACTCGCCGCGGCAGACATAGCAGACCATGTCCATCTCGGCGGACGGCTCGGTGAACGGGAAGTAGTTCGGGCGCAGCCGGGTCTTCATGCCCTCGCCGAAGAGCGCCTGGACCATGTGGTCGAGGGTGCCCTTGAGGTCGGCCATGGTGAGGCCCTCGTCGACGGCGAGGAGCTCGATCTGGTGGAAGACCGGGGTGTGCGTGGCGTCGAGCTCGTCGGTGCGGTAGACGCGGCCGGGGCAGACGACGTACACGGGCGGCTCACGGTCGAGCAGCGCGCGGGCCTGGACCGGGGAGGTGTGCGTGCGCAGCACGACACCGGACTCGTCGTTCCTGGCACCGTCGGCGCCCTGCACGAAGAAGGTGTCCTGCATCTGGCGCGCCGGGTGGTCGGGCACGAAGTTGAGGGCGTCGAAGTTGAACCACTCCGCCTCGACCTCGGGGCCTTCGGCGACCTCGTAGCCCATGGCCACGAAGACGTCCGCGACGCGCTCCATCAGCGTGGTCAGCGGGTGCCGGGCGCCGGCCGGGACGCGGTCGTACGGCAGCGTGACATCCACCGCCTCCTCGACCAGCACGCGCGCGTCGCGCTCCTCCTCCAGGGCGGCGAGGCGGGCGGCGAGGGCCTTGTTCACGGCGCCTCGGGCCATCCCGACGCGCTTGCCGGCCTCGGCCTTGGCGGCCGGCGGCAGCGCGCCGATCTCACGGTTGGCGAGCGAGAGCGGCGAGGCGGGGCCGGTGTGCGCGGTCTTCGCGTGGGCGAGCGCGTCGAGATCCGCCGCGGCGTCGAAGGCGGCGAGCGCCTCGTCCCGCATGCGCTCGATCTCTTCCGGTTTCAGCGCCTCGACCTCAACAGGGTCGTACGACTTATTGGGTGCGGACATCTCTTCCCGTACTTCCGATTGGCTGGTGGCGTGGCCCCCGCTCGACGACTGAGGACGCAAAGGTGCCAAAGGTCGAGTCTAAAGGCCGTGAAGGGTGAAGAAACCCGTGGGCTGCTCAGGCCCCGCCCGTCGCCCGCCACCGGTCTGCCTGATTGCTTCGCAAACTTGCTTATTTCAGGTAGGCCGGGGCGCCGACGGGCAGGATAAATCGGAACTCGGCGCCGCCGCCGGGGCCGCGGCCGACGGTGATCGAACCGCCGTGCGCCTCGACGATGCCCTTGACGATGTACAGGCCGAGACCGGTGCCACCGCGCTTGCTGCCCCGCCAGAACCGGGTGAAGACGCGGCCCATCGACTCCTCGGGAATGCCGGTGCCTTCGTCGCTCACGGTCACGGCTGTTCCCTTCGTCGGATTGTCGCCGGTCTTCATCAGGGCTGTTCCCACCTCGATGGTGACCGTTCCCGCCCCGTGCCGCACCGCATTTTCCAGCAGGTTGCCCAGCACCTGGTCGATCTTGTCCGGGTCTGCCCAGAGATCGGGCAGCGGCTGCCGGACACGGACGAGGAAACGGTCCGGCGGCTGGCCGTTGGAGATGTGCGCCTGGATGTGGCGGCCGACCGCCGTCGGGATGTCCACGGGCTGCCGGCGGACCTCAAGGCGTCCGGAGTCGATGCGGGAGATGTCGAGCAGCTCGGCGATCAGCCGGGTGATCCGGCTCGCGTCGGCGTCGACGGTCTCCAGCATCAGCTTCTTCTGGTCGTCGGTGAAGCGTTCCCACTTGGCGAGCAGCGTCGCCGTGAACCCCTTGACCGAGGTCAGCGGGGAGCGCAGCTCGTGGGCGACGGTGGCGATCAGCTCGGCGTGGCTGCGCTCGGTGCGGCGCCTTGCCTCCGTACCGCGCAGACAGACGACGACCCGCCGGACGGGTCCGGTGGGCTCGTGGCGTACGTACCGGGCGGAGACCAGGACCTCGCGGCCGCCGGGCAGCAGCAGGTTGCGCTCGGGCTGCCCGGCCCGGATCGCGAGTCCGCCGTACGGATCGGTCAGGCTCCACCAGCGGCGGCCTTCGAGGTCTTCGAGGGGCAGCGCGGTCTCCAGGGGCCTGCCGAGCGCGGCGTCCTTCGGGATGGCGGTGATCCGCGACGCGGCGGCGTTGAAGCAGATGACGCGGCCGCTCTCGTCGGCGACGGCGAGGCCGTCGGGGAGGTCGTCGGGATCGATCCCGTGACCGTCCGTCCCCGCGGACGGACGCGGCAAGGAACCGCTCGCCTTCGACGGACCGCTCGTGCCGACAGCCATCCCCGTATCCCACCTCTTCCGAATGGCGGAGGAGATACCTCCCTGCTCAGGGGCCCCTCCGTGCTCGGACGAAGCCGAGAGTCCGGGGGGAGGCCGAGAGCTCGGGGGAGGGTCCCCGAGCCCGCCACCCTACTAGCTGGAGGTGACGCTGCGGCACCCTCCGGAAGCACGCTGCGCACGCGCGGAGGCGTAGAGGCACACGGCGGCGGCCGTGGCGAGGTTGAGGCTCTCGGCCCTGCCGTGGATCGGGACGCGCACCACGGCGTCCGCGAGAGCGCGGGTCTCCTCCGGCAGACCCCACGCCTCGTTGCCGAAGACCCAGGCGGAGGGCCCGCCCATGGTGCCCGCGTCGAGTTCGTCGTCGAGGTCGTCGTCGCCCGCGCCGTCGGCCGCCAGGATGCGTACGCCCGCGCTCTTCAGCCCGCTGACGGCCTGCTCGACGGGGACACCGACGGCGACCGGCAGGTGGAAGAGCGAACCGACCGAGGCGCGCACGGACTTGGGGTTGTAGAGGTCGACGGAGGCGTCGGTGAGGACGACCGCGTCGGCGCCGGCGGCGTCCGCGCAGCGCAGCACCGTACCGGCGTTCCCGGGGTCGCGGACGTGCGCCAGGACGGCGACCAGCCGGGGCTTCGCCGCGAGGATCTCCTCGAAGGGCGAGTCCAGGAAGCGGCAGACGCCGACGATGCCCTGCGGGGTGACGGTCTGCGAGACCTCGGCGAGCACCTCGTCGGGGGCCAGGTGCACGCGGGCGCCGGCGGCGCGGGCGGCGTCGACGATCCCGGCGTACCGCTCGGCGGCCTCGACGGTGGTGAAGAGCTCGATCAGGGTCGCCTCGCCGCTGTCGCCGCGGTGTTCGACGGCCTCGCGCACGGCCTGCGGCCCCTCGGCGATGAACCGGCGCTCCTTGCCGCGGAAGCTCCGCCTGGCCAGCCGCTTGGCGGCGGCGACGCGCGGGGATCGCGGGGAGATCAGCTCGGGGGTGCCCATGGTCGGCGGCTCACTTCTCTGCGTATCTCTGCGTACGGGTCTCTGCGTACGGGTCTCTGCGTACGAAAGGGGTCGTGCACGTGGGGTACAACGCACCGGACCCGCAGGCGGCGAACGCCTGCGGGTCCGGTGGACGAAGAGGTGCTGCCTGAGATCAGGCGGCGGTCTTCGGGGCGTTGACGTCGCTCGGGAGCGCCTTCTGGGCGACCTCGACGAGCGCGGCGAACGCGTTGGCGTCGTTGACCGCGAGCTCGGCCAGGATCTTGCGGTCCACCTCGATGTTGGCGGCCTTCAGACCCTGGATGAGGCGGTTGTACGTCATGCCGTTCTGGCGGGCAGCGGCGTTGATGCGCTGGATCCACAGCTGACGGAAGTCGCCCTTGCGCTTCTTGCGGTCGTTGTAGTTGTAGACCAGGGAGTGGGTGACCTGCTCCTTGGCCTTGCGGTACAGGCGCGAACGCTGACCGCGGTAGCCCTTGGCCGCCTCGAGGATTGCCCGGCGCTTCTTGTGGGCGTTGACTGCCCGCTTGACGCGTGCCACTTGTTAACTCCTTGTAGCGGGGCCGCGGTGGAACTCACACGGCCCGGAAACGAATTGGTCTCGGTCGCCCTGACGTCGCGCTCCGGTCACCCGGAGCCGCGACATCACTTGCCGAGAAGCTTCTTGATCTTCGGGGCGTCCGCCGGGGACACCACGGTGGCGCCGGTCAGCGAGCGGGTCTTCTTGGAGGACTTGTGCTCCAGGAGGTGGCGCTTGCCGGCCTTCTCGCGCATGACCTTGCCGGAGCCGGTGAGCTTGAAGCGCTTGCTGGCACCGCTGTGCGTCTTGTTCTTCGGCATGGCGCCGTTCTCTCCTCGTCAGTGGCGTTCCCCCGGCGCGTACGGCCGGACAGCGGGAGCGTCAGATCGTTGGTGTGGGCTTCCGGGCGGAACCCGGGGCCGCCTGGATGGCAGCCCCGTGAATCACGCTTCGGAAGGGGTTTCGGGCTGGACCTCGTCCGCCGGCTCGGCCTGCTCGGCCTCGTCGGTGGCACCGCCCTGGCGTTCGGCCTTGCGGGCCGCCTGGGCCTCGCGAGCCTCGGCCATGGCCTCGGTCTTCTTCTTGTGCGGGCCGAGAACCATGATCATGTTTCGGCCGTCCTGCTTGGGGCTCGACTCAATGAAGCCAAGGTCCTCGACGTCCGAAGCCAGACGCTGAAGCAGTCGGAAACCAAGTTCGGGGCGGGACTGCTCACGACCACGGAACATGATCGTGATCTTGACCTTGTCGCCCTGCTTGAGGAACCGGACGACATGACCCTTCTTGGTGTCATAGTCGTGCGGGTCGATCTTCGGCCGGAGCTTCATTTCCTTGATGACCGTGTGCGCCTGGTTCTTGCGCGCCTCACGGGCCTTCATGGCCGACTCGTACTTGAACTTCCCGTAGTCCATGAGCTTGCACACGGGCGGACGGGCGGTCGCCGCGACCTCGACCAGGTCGAGGTCGTACTCCTGCGCAAGCTCCAGGGCCTTCGCAAGGGGCACAATGCCGACCTGCTCGCCGCTGGGTCCGACGAGTCGCACCTCGGGAACGCGAATCCGGTCGTTAATGCGGGGCTCAGCGCTGATGGATCCTCCTCAGTAGCACCACACGACTGTCTGGCAGACAGCCGCGCAACGTCTGTTTCGTGAGACCAACCGAAGGGAGCCATGAAAAATGCCCCGGACGGGAACACAGGCGGGGCTCCTGGAAATACCGGAACACCACCGTGCATCTACCACCACGGGGCGCATCGAGCGGCTCCATCGTCCGTACGGAACGATGGGGGCCGCCTGACCGGTGACCCGCAGTCCGCGAGGACAGTCGGGTGGGAGATCGGAGCCTCCACTTGTGGGCCGGGCACACAGGTGTCCGGCCGGTCATTACACAAGGTTAGCAGCTCTCTGCGGAACGGGCGAACCCGGCCGGACCGGAGCCGGGACGCTGCCGACCGGGGCATATCGTGTGCGTCATGAGTGACGCGACCTCCCCCAATGAATCCCCCGACTTCGACGCCATGACGCGCGACATCGCGGAAGTCCCGGCAGTCGAGGTGATCGTGACGGTGGCGGTCAACCTGATGAGCGCCGCCGCCGTGAAGCTCGGCCTCACCGAGGACGGCGACGCCCACAAGGACCTCGACGAGGCCCGCAAGCTGGTGCACGCGCTGGCCGGTCTGCTGGACGCGAGCGCGACCGAGATCAGCTCCTTCCACGCGGCGCCGCTGCGGGACGGGCTGAAGTCCCTGCAACTGGCCTTCCGCGAGGCGTCGGCCGTGCCGGACGAGGTCGGCCAGGGGCCCGGCGAGAAGTACACCGGTCCGGTCTACGGCTGACCCGCGGACGCCTGCGGACAGAACACCCAGGCCCCGGTCCCCCGCTCGTGGGGGCCGGGGCCTCGGCGCGTACGGCCTCAGCGCGTGAAGAGGGGCTCGCCCGGCGGGACCGCGCCGGGCGGCAGCAGGGCCAGGTCGAGGCCGCGCACCAGACGGGCCCTCAGCGTCTCGTCGGCGGCCAGCGCCCCGGCGACGCGGCGGGCCGCCCCGGCCGGTTCGGCACCGGGGTCGAGGACCAGGGCCAGGGTGCCGTCCGCGCTGCCCGGGCCGAGGTGGGCGCGCAGTACGGCGGGCTCCGCGGCCACAGCGGCGCGTACCGCCTCGGTGACGGCCGGGTCGTCGAGCGGCGCCGCGCTGCTGCGGCCCTCGGCGGCGGCGAGCAGCGCGGAACCGGTGAGCTGGTACGGGACGGGTCCGGCCAGGTCGAGGACCAGCGTGTCGGCCCGTTCGTGGGCGAGGGCCTGGAGCGCCTGGCCCAGGGGCACGGCGACGGGGCGCGCCTCGGGGTTCCAGCGGGCCAGGGCCTCGGTGGAGGTGAAGGCGGGCAGGGCGCGGCGCTCGCCGGCCTGGAGGGTCGGCACGGCCATGTCGCTGGTCTTCTCGCGGCGCAGGCCGTTCTCGTCCGTCTCCACCTCGCCGAGTACGGCGACGACGGGAACCAGGAGGCGGGCGCCGGCCAGCGCTTCGAGGACCTGCGGCTCCGCCGCCGGATCCTCGGCCCAGGCGGCGAGCGCCGCGGTCAGCCGCGGGTCGGCGGTGCCGTCGTCTTCGGAGAAACCGGGGTCCGGAATGTTCTTGAGCGCCACGCCCCGAGCCTAGCCGCCGGCCGGCAGGGGTTTTCCCACGGGGCCCGCGGGCACCGCTCCTGCCATGGAGGTGTCCTTCGCCGTGTCCGGGCCGGGGAGCGGGCGGTGCGCCGTGTACGGGGAGGGCCGCTTTCCCGCCGCGAGCGTCGTCAAGGTGGGCATCCTCGCGGCGCTGCTGCTCCGGGCCCGGGACGAGGGGCGGGCTCTGGCGCGGGAGGAGCGGCGGTACGCCGAGGCCATGATCCGGCGCAGTGACAACGACGCGGCGTCGGCGCTGTGGGCGGTGATCGGCGGTGCGGCGGGGCTGGACGCGGCGCAGGCGCGGCTCGGGCTCACTCAGACGGTGGCGGACCGGGCGTGGGGGCGCACGCGGACCACCGCGAGGGATCAGGTGGCGCTGCTGCGGGCGGTCTTCGGGGCCGGGCCCGGTGCGCTGGACGAGGGGGCCCGTACGTACATCGGGGCCTTGATGGGGCAGGTCGCCGCCGGTCAGGACTGGGGGGTGTCCGCGGCCGGTTCCGGCGCCGCGCTCAAGAACGGGTGGATGCCGCGGGACGCCACCGGGCTGTGGGCCGTGCACAGCATCGGGCGGGTGGAGGTGGACGGGCGGGGTGTGCTGGTCGCCGTTCTGTCGGAGGGACACGCCACCAGGGAGGCGGGGATCGCGGTGGTGGAGGAGGTGGCGCGGGCGGCCGTCGGGGCGGCCGTCAGGAGAACCGGCGGGCGCCCGTGACGCGGCCGGCGCGCCACAGGACGACCGCCGCGGCCAGCAGCAGCACGCCGGCGCCGCCTGCGGCGGGGGCGAGCCAGCCGGCCGGTCCGTCGTCCTCGGGGTCCGGGTCGGGGCCCGTGCCGAAGAACTTCCTGCCGTACGGGGCGGAGGCCGGACGGAGGTCCGCGGGGCGCAGCTCGGCGGCGGCCTCGAGCGCGGCGGCCGGATCGACGAAGCCGTAGCCGCGGGCGTCGTCGCGGCCGCCCTCGGGCGCGTCGCGGGCGGTGTCGGCGAGGAGCTTCTTGACCTGGGCGGGGGTCAGTTCCGGGTATGCGGAGCGTACGAGGGCGGCCGCGCCGGAGACGAAGGCGGCGGCGGCGCTGGTGCCCCAGCCCTCGTAGTAACGGCGGTCGGGGTCGGCGATGATCACGTCGACGCCGGGGGCGCTGACGGTCGCGTACCAGCGGCGGGTGGAGAAGGGGGCGTGCGTGCCGGAGCTGTCCACGGCGGCCACCGCGATCACGCCGGGATAGGCGGCGGGGTACGAGATGTGGTCGCCCTCCTCGCCGCTGTTGCCGGCGGAGGCGACGACGACGGCGCCCTTGGCGAGCGCGTACTGGACGGCGGCGTCCTCGGCGGCTTCGGGGTGGGCGGACTTGCTGTCGTCGCCGAGGGAGAGGTTGATGACGTCGGCGCCGTGGTCGGCCGCCCAGCGGATGCCCTCGGCGAGGGCGTGGCCACGGGTGGACCGGGACCTCTTGCGGGCGGGGTCCGCGCCTTCGAGGATCACGCGGACCGGGAGGATCTTCGCCTCGGGCGCGATGCCGACCACGCCGTCGGCGCGGCCGGGGCCGTTTCCGTGGCCGGCGATGATCCCGGCCATGGCGGTGCCGTGGCGGGCCCAGGCGCGGTCGCCCTTGCGGGCCCCGAAGCCTATGAGGTCCTTGCCCTCCAGGACCCGGCCTTCGAGGTCGGGGTGGCTGCCGTCCACGCCGGTGTCCAGTACGGCGACGGTGACGCCCTTGCCCTTGGTCGTGCGCCAGGCCTGGTCGGTGCGCATCGCGTCGAGCGCCCACTGCTGGGCCCGGATGGTGTCGGCGTGGGCGGGGGCGGGGGGCAGCAGGGCGAGGGCGGTGGCCGCGAGGGTGGCGGCGAGGGCGCGGCGGACTGTGCGAGACGGGCGGTTCGGGCGGTTCATCGGGGGGGCTCCGGGGCCGGTCGTGCGGTCTTGCGGAGGCCGCGTTCGACGCGGTCGGCGACGCCCTTCGCCTCGTGGCCCAGGCCCGCCTGGGCGGGGGCGGTCGTCGCACCGCTCGCGGTGGCCCGGCGGGCGGGCTGCGGGTCGGGAACGGTGCGGCCGTCGGCGAAACCGGACACGGCGTACACGATGGCGGGGACGTCGGTGAGCACGCTCACCGTCCAGCTCGCGCGCTGCCGGTCGCCGAATCCCTCGGCGACGGTGCCTTCGGCGGGGTAGGTACGGGGCATCAGGTCGGTGCGGTCGGCGAGGCCCTCGTGGGTGAAACGGGCGCGCAGGGCCTTCATCGCCGGTGCGTCCGCCTCGGTGAAGACCATGCCGACCGTGGTGACACTGCTGGTGGTGGCGTCGGTGTAGGTGGCGCGCAGGAGGCGCAGGCAGCCGACCGGCCGGACCGCCTTGAGCAGCAGCGGGTCGAGGGCTTTCGCGCAGCCGCTCTCGGGGGCGACGGCGACGCGCGTCCAGACCCGGTCGGCGCCGCCGGGGCCCGCGCCGTTGCCGTCGAGGGTGCGCGGGAAGAGCGTGTCGACGGGCACGCTGTGCCAGAGGTCCCGCGCCTCGGCGTACCCGGAGGGGGTGCCGTCCTCGGCGTCCGCGCCGCCGGTGAGCCAGCTCCCGGTGACGGCACCGCCGATGAGCCCGAGCCCGAGTACGAGGCAGGCCACGGCGGCCACGACGCGGGCGGGGCGGCGGGTACGGACGGGGCGCAGCCGGGTGGTGGTCTCGGCCGGGGCCTCCGGCGCCTCCCAGTGCCGGGGCGCCGCGAACCGGGCGGGGCGGGGCGCGCCGGGCCCGGGGTGCGCGCCGACGGCACCCACGGCACCGTGCCGTGCGGCGTCGGTGGGCGGGGCCGCGGGCGGGTGGACCTCGGGCGGCAGGGCTCCCGGCGGGGCGGCGGGCACGGGCCGCAGCCGCGCGGTGGTCTCGGCCGGCCTCGCGTCGCCTCCGCCCGGTGCGGAGACGGGGCGGGGCGGTGCGGTCGCCGCAGCGGGCCCGGCCTGGCTGCCCGCACCGGGGGCCTGCGCCGGGGCGGGGTGACCGCCCGTGCCGGGAGCGGGCGCCTGAGCGGGGCGACGCGGCGCGGGGACGGGAGCGGCCCGGCCGGCGGCACCGGGCGAAGACGCCGGCGCGGAGGCGGGAGGACGCGGCGCGGGGGCGGTCCGGCCGGCTGTGCCGGGAGCGGGGGCAGGGGTGCTCGGCGCGGGGGGAGAAGCCGGGGCGGCGGGTTCCGGCGCGGCCGGGGGCGGCGGGGTGTGCCAGGTGGCCGGGAGGGGTGGCGTGGTGGGGCGGGGGGGAAGAGGGGCACGGTGTGCCTCGGTGCTCATCCGCCCCCCTGTTCGTGCTTCACCCGGCCTGTCACCCCGCGATGCACGATCGCCTTTCGGGGCAGGTCCGTTCGTGTCCTCACCGCGTGGGCGTCACTCTACGGGCTGGCGCGGGCCGGGTGGCAATCAGTCCCCGGACGCGTGGGGACTCGTAGGGACTCGTGGGGATCTGACCGGATGATGATTCCTCTACCCAGCGGTAATCCGCTCTGGCAAGCTCTGGCCATGACACCGCGCGCTGCCGACCGGGCCCGGTACGACCGGGCCACCGCCCACCTCGACGCTCCCGTCGCCGTCGTCGACCTGGAGGCGTTCGACGCCAACGCGGCCGACCTGGTCCGCCGGGCGGCGGGCAAACCGGTCCGGGTGGCGAGCAAGTCCGTACGCTGCCGGGCGCTGCTGGAACGGGTACTGGCGCGGGACGGGTTCGCGGGGCTCATGTCGTTCACGCTGGCCGAGTCGCTGTGGCTCGCGCGGTCGGGGTTCGAGGACGTGCTGCTCGCTTATCCGTCGGCGGACCGCGCGGCGTTCGCCGAGCTGGCCGGGGACGCGAAGCTGGCCGCCGCCGTGACCGTGACGGTCGACGATCCGGCGCAGCTGGAGCTGATCGACCGGGCCAGGGAGGGCGGCCGGGAGGAGATCCGGGTCTGCCTGGAGCTGGACACGTCGTTGCGGCTGCTCGGGGGCCGCGTCCGGATAGGGGCGCTGCGGTCGCCGCTGCGCGAGCCCGCCCAACTGGCCGAGCTGGCCCGGTCGGTGGTCCGCCGGCCCGGCTTCCGGCTGGTGGGCGTCATGGCGTACGAGGGGCATGTGGCCGGGGTCGGGGACGCGGTCGCGGGGCGGCCGGTGCGTTCCCGGGCCATCAGGGTGATGCAGGGGGCGGCGCGCAGGGAGCTGGCGGCCCGTCGGGCGGCCGTCGTGCGGGCGGTACGGGCCGTGGCCCCGGACCTGGAGTTCGTCAACGGCGGCGGCACCGGCAGCGTCCAGCACACCGCCGCCGAGCGCGCGGTGACCGAGATCGCGGCGGGTTCCGGGCTGTACGTGCCGCGTCTCTTCGACAACTACACCTCGTTCACCGGCCGGCCGGCCGCGCTCTTCGCGCAGCCCGTCGTGCGCAGGCCGGGCGTGGGCGTGGTGACGGTGCTCGGTGGCGGCTACCCCGCTTCGGGGGCCGCGGGCCCCGACCGGGTGCCCGTCCCGTACCTCCCGGAGGGGCTGCGGTACGACCCCCGGGAGGGGGCCGGTGAGGTGCAGACACCGCTGCTCGGCTCGCCCGCCGACGACCTGCTGATCGGCGACAAGGTGTGGTTCCGGCACGCGAAGGCGGGCGAGATGTGCGAGCGGTTCGACGCGCTTCATCTGATCGAGGGCGACGCGGTGACGGCGACCGTACCGACGTACCGGGGCGAGGGCCGCACGTTCTTGTAGGCCTTCTGGACCGGAAGGCCGGGACGAGGTCGCCGGCCCGGCCCCGGGTCACCGGTCTACAGAGGGGTCACGTACGCGCCCGCGATGCCTCCGTCGACCAGGAAGTCGGTGGCATTGACGAACGACGAGTCGTCACTGGCCAGGAAGGCCACCGCTGCCGCGATCTCGTCCGCCTCCGCGAAGCGGCCGGCCGGGATGTGGACGAGCCGGCGCGCGGCCCGCTCCGGGTCGCTGGCGAACAGCTCCTGGAGGAGCGGGGTGTTGACCGGCCCCGGGCAGAGCGCGTTCACGCGGATGCCCTCGCGGGCGAACTGCACGCCCAGCTCGCGCGACATGGCGAGAACGCCGCCCTTGGACGCCGTGTACGAGATCTGGGAGGTGGCCGCGCCCATGATCGCGACGAACGACGCGGTGTTGATGATGGAACCGCGGCCCTGGCGCTGCATGTAGGGGATGGCGGCCTTGCAGCAGAGGTAGACGGAGGTGAGGTTGACGTCCTGGACGCGCTTCCACGCCTCCAGGCCCGTCGTCAGGATCGAGTCGTCCTCGGGCGGCGAGATGCCGGCGTTGTTGAAGGCGATGTCGACCGAGCCGTAGGTGTCGTACGCCGCCTTGAACAGCGCCTCGACCTGCTCGGCGTCGGTGACGTCGACCCGTACGAACGTGCCGCCCACCTCGTCGGCCGCGGCCTTGCCCGCGCTCTCGTCGATGTCGCCGCAGACGACCCGCGCGCCCTCGGAGGCCAGACGGCGCGCGGCGGCGAGGCCGATGCCGCTGCCGGCGCCGGTGATGACGGCGGTGCGTCCCACCAGGCGGCGGCAGACGGCGGATTCGGTCCCGGCCGATTCGGCCCCGGCGGTCTCGGTGTCGGTCATGGTCTCAGGCCTCCGTGCTGATGAAGACGTTCTTGGTTTCGGTGAAAGCGGTGAGGGCGTCGGGTCCCAGTTCACGGCCGAGCCCCGACTGCTTGTAGCCGCCGAAGGGGGTCGAGTAGCGGACGCTGCTGTGGGAGTTGACGGACAGGTTGCCCGCCCTGACCGCCTGGGAGACGCGCAGGGCGCGGCCCACGTCACGGGTCCAGATGGAACCGGACAGGCCGTAGTCGGTGGCGTTGGCGAGGCGGACCGCGTCGGCCTCGTCGTCGAAGGGGAGGACGACGGCGACCGGACCGAAGACCTCTTCCGTCGCGGCGGCCGAGTCCGGCCCCGCGCCGGTGAGGACGGTCGGCGGGAACCAGAAGCCGGGGCCCTCGGGGGCGCTGCCGCGAATCGCCTCCGCGCCCTCGGGGACGTACGAACGCACGCGCTCCAGCTGGGCCTTGGAGATCAGCGGGCCCATCTGCGTCTTGTCGTCCGACGGGTCGCCGACCACCACGCTCTCGATGGCGGGTGCGAGCAGCTCCAGGAAGCGGTCGTACGCCGTGCGCTGGACGAGGATGCGGGTACGGGCGCAGCAGTCCTGGCCGGAGTTGTCCAGGAAGGACATGGGGGTGGCGGCGACGGCGGCCTCGATGTCGGCGTCGGCGAAGACGATGTTGGGGCTCTTGCCGCCGAGTTCGAGGGTCACGCGCTTCACGCGGTCGGCGCACTTGGCCATGATCTGCTTGCCGACGCGGGTGGAGCCGGTGAAGACGATCTTCGCCACGCCGGGGTGTCCGACCAGGGCGTCGCCCGCCACGTCGCCCGCTCCCGGCAGGACCTGGAAGAGGTTCTCGGGGAGCCCGGCTTCGAGGGCGAGCCCGGCGAGGCGCAGGGCGGTCAGCGGCGTGGTCTCGGCGGGTTTGAGGACGACGGCGTTGCCGGCGGCGAGCGCGGGGGCGGTGCCCCAGGCCGCGATCGGCATGGGGAAGTTCCAGGGCGCGATGACCCCGATCACACCGAGCGGTTCGAGGAGGGTGATGTCCAGGCCGCCCGCGACCGGGATCTGGCGGCCGCTGAGGCGTTCCACTCCCCCGGCGGCGAAGTCGAGCAGGTCGCGTACGTTGGCCGCCTCCCAGCGGGCGTTGCCGAGGGTGTGGCCGGCCTCGCGGACCTCCAGCCGGGCGAGTTCCTCGACGTGTTCGTCGACGGTGGCGGCGAAGCGGCGCAGGAGGCGGGCACGGTCGGCGGGGGCTGCGGCCGACCAGGCGCGCTGCGCCGCGGCGGCCCGTACGACCGCCGCGTCGACGTCGGCGGCGGTGGAGGCCTCGACGGTGGCGACGACCTCTTCGGTGGCCGGGTTCAGGATCTGGTGCTGGAGGGGGGAGGGAGACAAGGGGGACGAGGAGGACAAGGAGGGCCTCACAGGCGTTCGAAGGAGCGGCGGAGCTCCCAGTCGGTCACCGCGGAGTCGAACGCTTCGAGTTCGACCCGCGCCATGTTGCGGTAGTGCGCGACGACTTCGTCGCCGAAGGCGGCCCTGGCGATGGGGCTGTTCTCCCACAGTCCGGCGGCCTCGCGCAGCGACGTGGGCACGTGTTCGTGGTCACCGGTGTAGGCGTTGCCCGTACAGGGAGCGGGGAGTTCGAGCTTGTGCTCGATGCCGTACAGACCCGCCGCCACCAGACCGGCGACCGCGAGGTGCGGGTTGACGTCGCCGCCGGGCAGCCGGTTCTCGAAGCGCATCGAGCGGCCGTGGCCGACCACGCGCAGCGAGCAGGTGCGGTTGTCGTGGCCCCAGGCGACGGCGGTCGGGGCGAAGGAGCCGGGCTGGAAGCGCTTGTAGGAGTTGATGTTGGGGGCGTAGAGGAGTGAGAAGTCGCGGAGGGCGGCCAGTTGCCCGGCAAGGAAGTGCCGCATGACGGAGGACATTCCGTCGGGGGTGCCGCCGTCCGCCATGACGTTGCGGCCCTCGGCGTCCTGCAGGGAGAGGTGGATGTGGCAGGAGTTGCCTTCGCGCTCGTTGTACTTCGCCATGAAGGTGAGCGAGACGCCCTCCTGGGCGGCGATCTCCTTGGCGCCCGTCTTGTAGACGGCGTGCTGGTCGCAGGTGACAAGGGCTTCGTCGTACTTGAAGACGATCTCGTGCTGACCCGGGTTGCACTCGCCCTTGGCGGACTCGACGGTCAGGCCCGCCGCGGTCATCTCGTTGCGGATGCGGCGCAGGAGGGGTTCGATGCGGCCGGTGCCGAGGACCGAGTAGTCGATGTTGTACTGGTTCGCGGGCACGAGGTCCTTGTAGCCGCGGTCCCAGGCCTGTTCGTAACTGTCCTTGAAGACGATGAATTCGAGCTCGGTGCCGACGTGGGCGGTGTAGCCGAGCTCGGCGAGGCGCTCCAGCTGGCGGCGCAGGATCTGACGGGGCGCGGCGACGACGGGGGAACCGTCGTTCCAGGCCAGGTCGGCGATGAGCAGGGCCGTTCCGTCGTTCCAGGGGACGCGGCGCAGCGTGGAGAGGTCGGCGTGCAGGGCGAAGTCGCCGTAGCCGCGGTCCCAGGAGGCCATCTCGTATCCGTCGGCGGTGTTCATCTCGGTGTCGACGGCGAGGAGGTAGTTGCAGCCTTCGGTGCCGTGCTCCAGGACGTCGTCGAGGAAGAACCGGGCGGCGAACCGCTTGCCCTGGAGACGCCCCTGCATGTCGGGGAAGGCCAGGACGACTGTGTCGATCTCACCGCTCGCCACGAGGGCGCGGAGCTCCTCGGGGGAGAGCGGGGGTGTGCGGTCTGCCACGGAAATTTCCTCCTTCGGTCAGCCGGAAGCCATAAGGTATTGCTGAAGACCATTGATTGGGAAGGGGGAACCGCGAGGTGGCGGATGAAATCGGTTCGGTGGACCGCCTGACGCCCGTCCTGCGGCCGGTGCGGGCGGGGAACGGATTCGAGGAGGCGCTGGAACAGATCCTCCAGGTGCTGCGCCTGGGGCTGGTTCCCGTCGGGGAGCGGCTGCCCGCCGAGCGCGAGCTCGCCGACCGCCTGCGGATCAGCCGGGTCACCCTGCGCGAGGTCCTGAAGGTCCTCCAGGACCAGGGCCTCGTCGAGAGCAGGCGGGGCAGGTACGGCGGCACGTTCGTACTGCCGCACCCGGACGCGTCCGGGGAGGGCGAACTGCGCCGGCGCGTCGAGTCGGTCGACGTCGAGGACGCGCTGCGCTTCCGCGAGGTGCTGGAGGTGGGCGCGGCCGGGCTGTGCGCGGCACACGGGCTGGCCGAGGACGGCGCGCGGCGGCTGCGGGCGGCGCTCGCCGCGACGCACGACGCGCCGCTGGCCGACTACCGCAGGCGGGACACCCTGCTGCATCTCACGCTCGCCGAACTGTCCGGGTCGCCGTCCCTGACCGCGCAGTACGCCGCCGTACGGGCCACGGTCAACGGCCTGCTCGACTGCATCCCGCTGCTCGTACGGAACCTGGAGCACTCGCAGCAGCAGCACACCGCGCTGGTCGAGGCGGTGCTCGACGGCGACGCGGACGGGGCCCGCGAGGTGATGCGCGAGCACTGCTCGGGCACGGCCGCCCTGCTGCGCGGCTTCCTCATGTGACGCCGGGGGCGGGAGATCCGTAACACCGGCTTTACGCACAGGTCTTGCGCCGGGACCGGCCGCACCACAAAGGTATGGCATCCCACCATTGACCCGAGGCAGGAGCGGCTCATGGCCGACAGCACCGACTCGCGCACCCCACCGCCCGCGCCCGCGCCCCCGTCCGCCGAGGCCGGCTATCTGCAACGGCGGACGCTGCGCCGCGGCAGCGCCGGCTGGCTGCTGCTCACCGGACTCGGCGTCGCGTACGTCGTCTCCGGCGATTTCTCCGGCTGGAACATCGGCCTGTCCGAGGGCGGCTTCGGCGGGCTCGCGATCGCCACCCTGCTGATGGGCGTGATGTACGCCTGCCTGGTCTTCGCCCTCGCCGAGCTGTCCGCCATCCTGCCCACGGCGGGCGGCGGCTACGGCTTCGCCCGGCGCGCGCTCGGCACCTGGGGCGGCTTCCTGACCGGCACCGCGATCCTCATCGAGTACATCCTGGCGCCTGCCGCGATCTCCATCTTCATCGGCGACTACGTCGAGTCGCTGGGCCTCTTCGGGCTCACCGCGGGCTGGCCGGTCTACCTGGCCTGCTTCGCCGTCTTCATCGGCATCCACCTGTGGGGCGTCGGCGAGGCGCTGCGCTTCAGCCTGGTGGTGACGGCCATAGCGGTGGCGGCGCTGCTGATCTTCGCAGTGGGCGCGTTCACCGAGTTCGGCGCGGACGGGCTCAACGACATCCCGGTCGACAAGGACGCGTTCGGCGCGAACTCCTGGCTGCCGTTCGGACTGCTGGGCATCTGGGCCGCCTTCCCCTTCGGCATGTGGTTCTTCCTCGGCGTCGAGGGGGTGCCGCTGGCCGCCGAGGAGGCCAAGGACCCCGTGCGCTCCATGCCGCGCGCCCTGGCCATCTCCATGGCCGTCCTCGCGCTCCTCGCCCTGGTCACCTTCTTCGCCGCCACCGGCGCGCGCGGCTCGGCCGCCGTCCAGGACGCGGGCAATCCGCTGGTCGTGGCACTCCAGGGCGACGGCGGCCCGACGCCGCTCAGCCGCTTCGTCAACTACGCGGGCCTGGCCGGGCTCGTCGCGTCCTTCTTCTCGCTCATCTACGCCGGGTCGCGCCAGCTCTTCGCCCTCTCACGCGCCGGTTACCTGCCCCGCTTCCTGTCACTGACGAGCCGCCGCAAGGCCCCGTACCTCGGGCTGCTCATCCCCGGCGCGATCGGCTTCGCGCTGGCGGCGGGGACCGGCGACGGCGCCCGGATGCTGAACATCGCGGTCTTCGGCGCCACCATCTCGTACGCCCTGATGGCGCTCTCCCACATCGTGCTGCGCCGCCGCGAGCCCGGACTCCACCGTCCCTACCGCACGCCGGGCGGCGTCCTCACCTCGTCCGCGGCCTTCGTGCTGGCGCTGTCCGCGCTGGTGGCGACGTTCCTGGTGGACAAGGACGCGGCGTTCATCGCGCTGGGGGTGTACGCCGTCGCTCTCGCCTACTTCGCGTTCTACAGTCGGCACCGGCTGGTCGCCGCGGCTCCCGAGGAGGAGTTCGCCGCGCTCGCCGAGGCCGAGGCCGAACTCGAGCGCGACCGTTCCTGAGTACGACCGTTCCTGAGTACGGCCGGCTCTGAGGACGACCGACCCTGAGCACCACCGACCGGAGGATCTGTGTCCAAGCCGCTCATCGGCATCAGCACCTACCTGCAGCCCGCCCGGTGGGGTGTCTGGGACATGCCCGCCGCGCTGCTCCCGGCCGCCTATCCGCGCCTCGTGCAGGCGGCGGGCGGCCTCGCGGCGATGGTGCCGCCCGACTCGCCGTCGTACGCCGCCGGTGTGGTGGCCCGCATCGACGGTCTGGTCGTCGCGGGCGGCGCCGATGTCGAGCCCGTACGGTACGGGGCCGAGCCGGATCCTCGCACGGGGCCGCCGGCCCGGGAGCGGGACGCGTGGGAACTCGCCCTGATCGAGGCCGCTCTGGCGTCCGGTACGCCGCTGCTCGGCATCTGCCGGGGCATGCAGCTGCTGAACGTCGCACTCGGCGGCACGCTCGTCCAGCACCTGGACGGCCACACCGCGGGGCCCGGAGTCCTCGGCGAGCACGCGGTGAAGCCGGTGCCCGGCACGCGCTACGCGTCGGTCGTACCGGAGGAGAACGGTGTGCCGACGTACCACCACCAGGCAGTCGACCGGCTCGGCGACGGCCTGGTCGTGTCGGCGTACGCCGCCGACGGGACGCCGGAGGCCGTCGAACTGCCCGGTGGAGCGTGGGTGCTCGGCGTCCAGTGGCATCCGGAGATGGGCGACGACCTCCGGGTGATGGAGGCACTGGTGGCGGCCGCCGCCGGCCGGCCGTCGTCACTCCGTGAGCCGCAGCTCCGGGTCTGACGGCGGCGGGTCTTCGCGGGGGCGCGCACGAAGCGGGCGGCGGGGCGGGGCCGTTGGCGCCCAGGGCGTGGGGGCGGGGCCTTCGGGGGCCGTTGCCCGGTGTTTCTCCCGGCCCGGCGGCCCGAGTGGCCCCGCCCTGTGGATGAGTTCCCCGGCCGGGATCAGATGCGGCCGGCCAGCATGCGGCTGATCGGGCCCAGAGTGCGCTGTTCGACCTTGCGGCCCGCCACGAACGAGGCGGCGCCGATGGCCACCGCACCCGCGCCGGCACCCGCGATGACGGCCTTGCGCGCGTTGAGCAGCACCCACGCGGTGGACGCGGTCGACGCGACCTTGCCGGCCGTGGACTCCAGAGCCTGGCGGCTCACTTCGACTCCCTTGACGCCGGCCGCCTTCGCGGAACCGGCCACCTGGGCGGCCTTTCCCGTGACGTCGCCGGCGCCCGCCTTCGCGGTGCCCGCGGCGTCCGCCGTCTTGCCGGCGGCGCCGGTGGCGGCTGCCTTGGCGGAACCGGCGGCGTCCGCGGCCTTTCCGGTGGCGCCGTTGGCCGTACGGGCCGTGGTCGTCTTGGTCTTCGCGTTCTTGTCCTGTTCAGTCATGGCTTTCGGGTATCCGCTCACAGCCGTGACAAACAGTCAGCCCTTGCCCGGAGCGGGACGCGCCAGCGCCAGCAGGTCCCGCGCGGGCCCCGTGGGCCGGGGGCCCGTCGGCCAGACCGCGCGCAGATCCCGGCGCATCGGGACGCCCTCGACCGGGACCTCGACGAGGCGGCGGGAGGCCAGCTCCTCGCCCACGGCCAGCTCACTGAGCACGCTGGGGCCCGCGCCGCTGACGGCCGCCGCCTTCACCGCCGTGGTGGAGGCGAGTTCGAGGAGGGGTACGGCGAGACCGCCGTACCCGGCGAGCGCCGCGTCCAGGACCTGCCGGGTGCCGGAGCCCTGCTCGCGCAGGATGAGGGGGGCCTCGGCCAGTTCCCGCGCGCCCACCGCACGGCGCCTGCGTGCCCAGGGGTGGGCCGGGGCCGTGACCACGATGAGCCGGTCGTGGCCGATGACGACGCCGTCGAGCCCGTCCGGCACCGCCAGGCCCTCCACGAAGCCCAGGTCGGCCTCACCGGTGAGCAGCCGCTGCGCGACGGCGGCGGAGTTGCCGGCGAGCAGCGAGACCGCCGTACCGGGGCGCTGTCCGCGCAGCGCGATCAGCCAGCCCGGCAGCAGGTACTCGGCGATCGTCATGCTGGCCGCGACCCGCAGCCGCGAGTCCCGTCGGCCGCGCAGCGCCTGCGCACCCGCGTCGAAGGCCTCGGCCGCCTCCACGACCCGGCGCGCCCAGTCGGTGACGAGCGTGCCCGCTTCGGTGAGGCGCGAGCCTCGCGGCGAGCGGTCGACGAGGGCGACCCCGAGCTGCCGTTCCATGGAGCGGATACGGCTGCTCGCGGCGGGCTGGCTGATACCGAGCTCCCGCGCCGCGCGCCCCAGGCTGCCGAGCCGGGCGACGGCGAGCAGCAGCTCCATGGCCCCGAGATCGGGCACCCGGTGGGCGAGCGGTGGTCTGTCGCCGGAGGCGGGGGCGTGAGCGCTCATAACCTCAGCTTATGGCCTCATAGGATTGTCGTCCCTGGTGGGGGCCGCTCCTTACGGTCAGGGTGGGCGTATGGCCACCTGTGCGCAGCCGCGCCCTCTCCTCGCCGCCCCGCGCCTGCCCGCGCTGCGCCACCTCGGTCCCAACTGGTACGCCACGGTGATGGGCACCGCCGTCGTCGCCAGCGCCGGCGCCGCCCTCCCCCTCTCCGCCCCCGGTCTGCGCACGGCCTGCGCCCTCGTCTGGGGGCTGTCCGCAGTGCTGCTCGGTGCGCTGCTCGCCGCGCGCGCCGGTCACTGGGCGTACCACCGCGACCAGGCGGAGGCGCATCTCCTCGACCCCGCCGTCGCTCCCTTCTACGGCTGTCTGTCCATGGCGCTGCTCGCGGTCGGCGGCGCCACCGTGACGGTCGGCGGGGACGTCGTCGGCGCCGGAGCCGCCCTGTCCACCGGAGCGGCGCTGTGGTGCGTGGGGACGGCCGTCGGTCTGGCGGCCGCGGTCGTGGTCCCGTACCTGATGGTCGTACGCCACCGGGTCGAGCCCGGCGGCGCCTCCCCCGTGTGGCTGCTGCCGGTGGTGGCGCCGATGGTCTCGGCGGCGCTCGGCCCGCAGCTGGTACCGCATCTGCCCGAGGGCCAGTGGCGGGAGGCGATGCTGCTCGCCTGCTACGCGATGTTCGGGCTCAGCCTGCTCGCCACACTGCTGATGCTGCCGCTGGTCCTCGCCCGCCTCCTCCATCACGGCCCGCTGCCGCTCGCGCTGACGCCGACGCTGTTCCTCGTCCTCGGGCCGCTCGGCCAGTCCACCACGGCGGTCAACTCGCTCGCGGACGTGGCCCCGGGCGCGATCGGAGCGCCGTACGCACGCGCGCTCGGCGCCTTCGCCGTGCTCTACGGCGTGCCCGTCATGGGCTTCGCCCTGCTGTGGCTGGCGCTCGCGGCGGCGATGGTGGTCAGGGCGGCCCGCGGCGGCATGCCGTTCACCATGACGTGGTGGGCGTTCACCTTCCCCGTCGGTACGTGCGTGACGGGCGCCGCCGGACTCGCCCGCCACACCGGGCTCGACGCCCTCGGCTGGCTGGCGGCCGGCCTGTACGCGGCGCTCGTCGTCGCCTGGGCGGTGGCCGGACTCCGTACGCTGCGCGGCCTGGTCAGCGGAGCGCTGCTCGCAGCACCCGGGGCGCCTCGGCCAACGACGGCCCGTACCACGTGAGATGGCGCCCGCTGACGAGCGCGGCGGGCAGCCCGGGAAACGCCTCGGGCCCGTCGTCGGCCGTGAAGCGGTAGGGCTCGTCCGGCAGGACGACCACGTCGGCCCCGGCCGCGCGCAGTTCGCCGAGGGGGATGCGTGGATAGCGCTCGGGGTGGCCGGCGTGGAGGTGGTCGACGCCGAGCCGGGCCAGCAGGTCTCCGGCGAAGGTGTCGCGGCCGAGGACCATCCACGGCCGGCGCCAGACGGGCACGACCGCCTTCAGGCGCGGGGCCCCGGGCCGGACCGCGTCCCATGCCTCCTGTGCCGCGTCGAGCCAGGCGGGGCGGGCACTCAGTCCGCAGCCGTCGGCCAGCACGCGCTCCAGCTCGGCGAAGGCCCCGGGCAGGTCCCGGACCACGGTGACCATGACGGTGATCCCGGCCTGCCGCAGGGCGGCGAGGTCGGGCTCGCGGTTCTCCTCCTCGTTGGCGACGACGAGGTCGGGACGCAGCCGCAGGATCGCGTCGACGTCCGGGTTCTTGGTGCCGCCGATCCGTACGACGTCGAGGTCCGCCGGGTGGCTGCACCAGTCGGTCGCCCCGACGAGCAGGCCGGGCGCGCTGACGGCCACGGCTTCCGTGAGGGACGGCACGAGGGAGACGACGCGCATGGGGTGCCGCCCTCCGTCAGCCGTCGTGGCCGGACCGGCCGTCGGGGCCTTCGCCCTCGTGTCCGACGGTGCCGGCCGCCGCGACGACGAGGATCCGGGTGCCCGGCTCGGTCGCCCGCCACCGGTGCGGTACGCCACCGGACAGGAACAGCGTGTCACCGCGCTCCAGCCGGTACGCCCGGCCTTCCGCCTCCACCTCGGCGGCGCCCTCCGCGATGTACATCAGCTCGTCGCCGTGGTGCTGGTACTCGCGCCCGGTGTCCTGCTCCCCGGTGTACTCGGTGGCGCGCAGCTGGTGCCTGCCGCGCACCACGCACCGCACGCCCGCACCGCCGCCGTCGTCCTCCCCGGCCCGTACGACATCGACCGTACGCCCCAGGTCGGCGGCGGCCGTCAGCTCTGCCGCCGTGGTCTCCAGCGCCTCGGCCACCCGCTCCAGGGAGCGGGTGCTGGGTCTGGCACGCTCGTTCTCGATCTGGCTCAGGAACGGCACCGAGAGTCCGCTGCGGGCCGCGACCGTGGCCAGGGTGAGGGCCAGCGACTTGCGACGCCTCCGGACGGCCGTACCGACCCGAAGAGTTTCCTTGTCGTCCATCGCTCCGGCTCCCTCCCTGTCTCGTGGCTGTCGACACTGAGTGCAGCCTACGCAGCTTCACTCGCCGGTTTCGTACATACGTCAGACAAGGCTCTCTGTCCAGGACAGCACCAAGGGGTGGGCTTCGCCACAAGGCGATGCCCACCCCTCGATGGTATGGCTGCCGCGGATCAGCCCGCGGTCGGCGCCATCTTCTGCGCGATGCCCGGGTTCTCCTTCATCCAGGCCTTCACGGCTTCTTCCTCATGTCCCGTGCCGCGCTTCTGGATCTCGTTCTCCAGGCCGCCGAGCTGCTTCTCGGTCAGCTTGAAGTTCTTGAACCACTTGGTCAGCCGCGGGTAGTTCGCCGGGAACTCCCCGCTGCCGATGATGTGCAGCCGGTCGCCCTCGCCGAAGAGCTTCTTCGAGTCCTTCAGCTTGGTCATCGGGTACTCGCTGTACGCCCAGTGCGGGGTCCACAGGAGGACCGCGACGGGCTCCTTCTTGGCGTACGCGCGCTTCAGCTCGGCGAGCATGCCGGGCGTGGAGCCGTCGACGACCTCGTACTCCTCGTCCAGGCCGTAGCCGGGGAGGACGTTCTCCTTGAGGTTCTCCATCGTCGCCGTGCCCGGCTCGATGCCGATGATGCGGCCCTTGAACTTCTCGCCCTTGCCCTTGAGGTCCTCGAGGGTCCTGACGTCCTTGACGTACGAGGGGACCGCGACCTCGATCGACGTCGGCCCGTACCAGGAACCGATGTCGGTCAGCTTGTCGCCGTACTTGTCCCAGTAGTTCTTCTGCGTGTACGGCAGCCAGCCGTCGAGCTGCACGTCGACCTGGCCGCGGGCCATCGCGGCGTACATCGGGCCGACCTCGAACTGCTTGAGGTTGACCGTGTAGCCGCGCTCTTCGAGGACTTCCTTCCACAGGTACGTGGCGGCGATGTCCTCCTCCCACGGGAACCAGGCCATCTCGATCGCGCGGTCGCGCTCGTCCTTGCCGTTGGCGGCCTTGGAGGTCTTGGCGACGGGCGCCCACTTGTCGGCGAGGCCCGGGTTCTCCCCGAGCCAGGCGCGGACGGCGTCCTGCTCCTTGCCCTTGCCGCCCGCCTGGATCTTCGCCTCGAGGTCCGTGAGCTGCTTCTCGGTCATCCTGAAGTTCTTGAGCCACTTGCCGACGGCCGGGTTCTCGTCGGAGAAGCCCTTGCGGGTCAGCGTGTGCACGCCGTCGCCCTTGCCCCAGGCCCCCTTCGGGTCCTTGAGCTTCTTCAGGTCGTAGGTGCTGTACGCCCAGTGCGGGGACCACAGCGTGGTGACGACGGGCTCCTTCTTGGCGTACGCGCGCTTCAGCTCGGCGAGCATGCCGGGCGTGGAGCCGTCGACGACCTCGTACTCGTCCTCCAGGCCGTACTCCCCCAGGACCTTGTCCTTGAGGAGGCCCATCATTCCGGCGCTGGGCTCGATGCCGATGATGCGGCCCTTGAACTTCTCGCCCTTGCCCTTGAGGTCCTCGAGGGAGTCGACGCCCTTCACGTACGAGGGGACGGACAGCTCCAGGGAGGTCGGGCCGTACCAGGAGCCCATGTCCTCCAGCTTGTCCTGGTACTTCGCCCAGTACTTCTCGTGGGTGACCGGCAGCCAGGCGTCGGTCTGGATGTCGATCTGGCCGGTGGACTGGCCGGTGTAGAGCGAGCCCGCCTCGTACTGCTTGGCGTCGACCTCGTAGCCGCGCCGCTCCAGCAGTTCCTTCCAGAGGAAGGTGGAGGCGATGCCCTCGTCCCACGGGATGTAGCCCATGGAGATCTTCTTGCCCTTGCCGACGTTCATGGGGTCGTCGTCGGCGGTGGCGGACGAGGTCCCGCCGAACATGCTCAGGCCGCCCGCGACGAGGGCGAGGACGACGACGCCGGTGATCGCGACGACCGGCTGCGGGCGGTAGTTCCAGATCTTCAGCCCGCCCTTCACGGCCATGGCCTTGGCGAGCGCACGGCGGCCGAGCGGGGAGACCTGGTGGCCCAGGGCGCCGGTCATCCGGTCGAGGTACATGGCCAGGACGACGATGGACAGACCGGCCTCGAAGCCGAGACCGACGTCGATGTTGCCGAGCGCGCGGTAGACCGCGCCGCCCAGGCCGCCCGCGCCGACCATGCCGGCGATGACCACCATGGACAGGCCCAGCATGATGACCTGGTTGACGCCGGCCATGATCGTCGGCAGCGCGAGCGGGAGCTGCACGCGCAGCAGGGTGTTGCGCGGGCTCGTGCCGAACGCCTCGGCGGCCTCGACGAGCTCGCCGTCGACCTGGCGGATGCCGAGCTCGGTCATACGGACGCCCGGAGGCAGCGCGAAGATGATCGTCGCGATGATGCCGGGGACCGCGCCGACGCCGAAGAAGAGCACGCCGGGGATCAGGTAGACCATCGCCGGCATGGTCTGCATGAAGTCCATGACGGGACGCGTCACGGCGCTGACCGTCTTGGAGCGCGCGGACCAGATGCCCAGGGGGACGGCGATCACGAGCGTGATGATGGTCGCGACGAGCACGAGCGACAGGGTCGACATGGCGTCGTCCCACATCTCGATCGAGTCGATCAGCGCGAAGCCGGCGAAGGCGAGGACGCCGGCGGTCAGGCCGCGCAGCCAGCACGCGACGACGGCGAGGATGCCGGCGAGCAGCAGCGGTTCGGGGGCGGCGAGGACGGAGTAGATGCCGTCCTGCATGCCGCTGATGACGGTGCTGGCCGCGTCGAAGACCGGGGAGAGGTGGGTCTGGAGCCAGTCGACGGCGTTGTTGACCCACTCGCCCATGGGAATCCTAGGCACCGGTGGCCACCTTGTTCGTGGAGTCGCTCGTGGAGTCGCCGGGCACTGTGTCCCAGGGGGTTTCCGCCGACGTCATGGGCTCACCGAGCACCGCGAGCAGCCGGGCGGGCGGTACGACGCCGACGAGCTTCCCGTCGGCGCCGGTCACGGCGACGGGCGCACCGCTGGTGGAGCAGGGGGTGAAGAGTTCGATGACCGGAGTGTCCTCGGAGACGGCCGCGGGGGCGGCGTCCAGCACGTCCTGCGCGTCGCGCAGCTGCCGGCCGTCGGCCGTCTCCGTACCGAAGACGGTCTCGGGGGCGTCCATGACGGCGCCCGCGGTGAGCACCCGGGAGCGGTCCACGTCCTGGGTGAAGGAGGCGACGTAGTCGTTGGCCGGGGTGACGAGGATGTCCTCGGCGGTGCCCAGCTGCACTATGCGTCCGTCGCGCATGACGGCGATGCGGTCGCCGAGGCGCATGGCTTCGTTGAGGTCGTGGGTGATGAAGACGATGGTCTTCTTCAGCCGCTTCTGGAGTTCGAGGAGCTGGTCCTGCATGTCGCGGCGGATCAGCGGGTCGAGGGCGCTGAACGACTCGTCCATCAGCAGGAGGTCGGCGTCGGTGGCGAGCGCGCGGGCCAGGCCGACGCGCTGCTGCATGCCGCCGGACAGCTCGTCGGGCCAGGACTTCTCCCAGCCCTTCAGGCCGGCGAGCTCCAGGGCCTCGGTGGCGCGCTTCTCGCGCTCGGCGCGCGGGACTCCCTGTACTTCGAGGCCGTATCCGGCGTTCTCGAGAACGCTCCGGTGCGGGAAGAGCGCGAAGTGCTGGAACACCATGCTGATCTTCGAGGAGCGCACCGCGCGCAGGGCGGCGGGGCTCAGTGCGGTGAGGTCCTGGCCGTCGAAGAGGACCTTGCCCGCCGTCGGCTCCAGCAGCCCGTTGAGCATCCGCAGCAGCGTGGACTTGCCCGATCCGGACAGTCCCATGACCACGAAGATCTGTCCCGGTTCGACGGTGAACGAGGCGTCGATCACGGCGGCCGTCGTCCCGTCGGCGCGCAGCTCGTCACGGCCGGCCCCGCCTTCGAGCTTGCGTACCGCCTCTTCGGGTCGTGTGCCGAACACTTTGTACAAGTGATCGGCTTGCAGCCTGGACACATACACCTCACGCGTTGAACCGAAAACGGCTCACCCCACCCCCCCGCAGGCGAGCCGTGGAGCGGTACGGATTCGGTCCGTTTCACCCATCAAGAAGTTGAATTCGAAATGGGGTCCGCTCCGAGGCGGCACCTGCCCCTACTTGCACAAAGCAAACACAAGAGTGATCCAGTTCACTTTCCGGCCACTTTCGCGGCGTGCGGCATGATCGGGGTGTGACGCGACGCCTGATGCTCCTCGACACCGCTTCCCTCTACTACCGCGCCTACTTCGGAGTCCCGGATTCCGTCCGCGCCCCGGACGGTACGCCGGTCAACGCCGTACGCGGCCTGCTCGACTTCGTCGCACGGCTGGTCCAGGACCACCGGCCCGACGACCTCGTCGCCTGCATGGACGCCGACTGGCGGCCGCACTGGCGGGTCGAGCTGATCCCCTCCTACAAGGCGCACCGCGTCGCACAGGAGTCCGCCGCCGGACCCGACGCGGAGGAGACCCCGGACACGCTCGCGCCCCAGGTGCCGGTCATCGAGGACGTGCTCGACGCGGTCGGCATCGCCCGGGTGGGCGTCGACCCGTACGAGGCCGACGACGTGATCGGGACGCTCGCCGGCCTCGCCACCGGGCCCGTCGACGTCGTCACCGGTGACCGCGACCTGTACCAGCTGGTCGACGACGCCCGTGGGGTGCGGGTGCTGTACCCGCTCAAGGGCGTCGGTTCGCTCCAGGTCACCGACGAGGCGTGGCTCCGCGGGAAGTACGCCGTGGACGGCCCCGGGTACGTCGATCTGGCGCTCCTGCGCGGCGACCCCAGCGACGGGCTGCCGGGCGTTCCCGGGATCGGCGAGAAGACGGCCGCCAAACTCCTCGACGCGTACGGCGACCTGGCCGGGATCATGGCCGCCGTCGACGACCCGGCGTCGAAGCTGACGCCCTCGCAGCGCAAGCGGCTGGACGAGGCGCGGGACTACATCGCCGTGGCGCCGAAGGTGGTGCGCGTCGCCACCGACGTACCGCTGCCGGACTTCGACCCGGCGCTGCCGTCCGAGCCGCGGGATCCGGCGACGCTCGACGAGCTGGCGGCGCGGTGGGGGCTGGGCGGCTCGTTGCAGCGGCTGCTCGGCGCCCTCCCTCGCTAGGGTGTTAACTTAGGTAAGCCTAAGCATCGACAGTCAGGGAGAGCGCCGTGGCGGAACGACCGGTCCGTAAGACACCGCAGGCCCGCGAGGCGCGGGTGGTGCGCACCGAGCGGATCACGCCGCACATGGTGCGCGTCGTCCTGGGCGGCGACGGGCTGGCCGGTTTCGCGGCCGACGAGTTCACCGACCACTACATCAAGGTGCTGTTCCCCGCGGCGGGCGTGACGTACCCGGAGCCGTTCGACATGGCCCGCATCCGGGAGGAGTTCCCGGCCGCGCAGTGGCCGGTCACCCGGACGTACACGGTGCGCGCCTGGGACGCCGTGCAGCGCGAGCTGACCGTCGACTTCGTGGTGCACGGCGACGAGGGCCTGGCCGGGCCGTGGGCGGCGCGGGTGCGGCCCGGGGAGACGGTGCGTTTCCTCGGTCCCGGTGGCGGCTACGCGCCGGACCCGGCGGCCGACTGGCATCTGCTGGTGGGTGACGAAAGCGCGCTTCCCGCGATCGCCGCCTCTCTGGAGCGGATGCCGGAGGGCGCCGTCGTGCACGCCTTCGTCGAGGTGGCGGGCCCCGAGGAGGAGCAGAAGATCGCCGCGCCCGACGGGGTGGCGGTGACCTGGCTGCACCGCGGCGGCAACCCGGTGGGCGAGGCCCTGATCGCCGCCGTGCGCGGCCTCGACTTCCCCGCGGGCGACGTCCACGCCTTCGTCCACGGCGAGGCGGGTTTCGTGAAGGACCTCCGCCGCCACCTGCGCATGGACCGCGGGATCGCGCGCGAGCGGCTCTCCGTCTCGGGCTACTGGCGGCTCGGCCAGGACGACGACGCCTGGCGCGCGGTCAAGCGCGAGTGGAACGAGCAGGTGGAGCGCGAGCAGGAGTCCGCCGCCTGACCCCACCGCCTTCCCCCGGCCCGCCGGTCCGTACGGACGGATTCCCCGGTCCGTACGGACCGCCGCGCCCCGGCCCCCTGCCGACACCGGTCGGCAGGGGGCCTTGCCGGTTCTCCTTGTCCTGCGGACGGTGGGGACCGAGGCGACCATGAGGGAGGGAACGGCCTGCGCACCGGACCAATCCGGCGGGACCACGGCTCCGAATGTGCGGTGAGGCCCGTCCCGGGCCCGGCCCGGTCCGCACCGTGGAGGAAACCGCGTGAACGAAGTCGTGCACATCGGGGGAATCACCCCGGCGCCACCCGACCTCCAGGAGTTGCTGGGAAGGGTGGCCCGCGGCGACCGGGAGGCCTTCGGCCAGGTCTACGACGCGGTCTGCGGCCCCGTACTGGGCCTGGTGCGCGCGGTGCTCCGCGACCCGGCCCAGTCGGAGGAGGTCACCCAGGAGGTGCTGATCGAGCTCTGGCGGGGCGCCGCGCGCTTCCAGCCGTCCCGCGGCTCGGCCATGACGTGGGTCCTCACCCTGGCGCACCGGCGGGCGGTGGACCGGGTACGGTCCGCCCAGGCATCGTCGGACCGCGAACGGAAGGCGGCGCTGCTGGAGCACACACCCGCCTTCGACGAGGTGACCGAGGAGGTGGAGAGCCGGCTCGAACGCGAGCAGGTACGGCGCTGTCTGCGCACCCTCACCGAACTGCAGCGGCAGTCGGTGACGCTCGCCTACTACCGGGGACTGGCCTACCGCGAGGTGGCCGAACTGCTGGCCGTACCGCTCGGCACGGTCAAGACACGCCTGCGCGACGGACTGATCCGGCTGCGCGACTGCCTGGGGGTCGGCGCATGAGCACCGCGGAGCTGCACACGCTGACCGGGGCGTACGCGCTGCACGCCCTGACGCCCGAGGAACGCGCCGAGTTCGAACGGCACCTCAAGGACTGCCCGTCCTGCGCGCAGGAGGTGCGTGAACTCACCGCCACCGCGGCGCGGCTGGGGCTCGCGATGACCGTGACACCGCCCGCCGTCCTCAAGGAGGAGGTGATGCGGCGGATCACCTCCGAACGCCAGGACCCGCCCGAGGTTCCCCTGTCCACCCGGGTGCCGTCCCCCGGGCGCCGGGGCCGCGCCCTGCCGCGCCTCGTGCTCGCCGCCTGCCTGGCCGCGGCCGCCGCCTTCGGCGGGGTCGCGGCGTGGCAGCACCAGGAGGCGCAGGACGCCCAGGAGCAGGCACAGCGGGCGCAGCAGCGGTCCGAGGCACTTGCCGCGGTGCTCGCCGCGCCCGACGCCAAGGTCACCACGGGAAGGATCGCGGACGGCGTGACCGGCACGGTGGTCGTCTCGCGTGAGCGCGACAAGGCGGTGTTCCTCGCCTCCGGGATGCCGGAGCCGCCGCGCGGCAAGGTCTACCAGCTGTGGTTCGACGACGGCGCGATGCGGTCCGCCGGGCTCATGGACCGGTCCGCGCTCTCGGGGTCCGCGACGGCGGTACTGATGGACGGCCCGGTCGGCACGGCCCGCGGGATGGGCATCACCGTCGAACCGGCGGGCGGCTCGGCGCAGCCCACCACGGCTCCTCTGGCCCTGATGAACTTCCGGACCGCGTAAGAGCGCCGCCCGAGGACGTACAGGGACATGCAAGAACATGCAGGGATACAAGGACACAAAGACGCACAGGACAAGGACAGGGAACACCCGCATGAGTGCTGTTGCCGTCGTGCTGTTCACCTCGGACCTGCGGCTGTACGACCAGCCGGTACTCCGCGCGGCGCTGCGCCGGGCCGACGAGGTGGTGCCCCTGTTCGTCCTGGACCGGGGCGTGGCCCGGGCCGGCTTCGACGCGCCCAACCGCCGCGCGTTCCTGGCCGACTGCCTGGCCGACCTGGACGCCGGACTGCGGGAGCGGGGCGGACGCCTGGTGGTCCGTACCGGCGACGTGGTGGAAGAGGTCGGCCGGGTGGTGGCCCGGTCCGGGGCCCGGGAGGTGCACCTGGCGGGTGGCGCGAGCCATTACGCGGCACGCAGGGAGGAACGGCTGCGCGCCGCTCTCGGGAGCGTGCGCTGCGCACTGCACGTCCACGACGCCGTGGTCACGGCGGTTCCCCCCGGGCACGTCACACCGGCCGGCAAGGACCACTTCGCTGTCTTCACGCCGTACTTGCGCAAGTGGGAAGCGGCCGGTGTGCGCGATGTGATGGCGGCGCCCCGGTCGGTGCGGGTTCCGGACGCGGTCACCGGCGATCCGCTGCCGTCGCGCCGGACTGTCACGGGAACGTCGCCCGGCCTCGCCAAGGGTGGTGAGAAGGAGGGCCGTGAACGGCTGCGTGCCTGGCTGGCGGACGGCATCGAAACGTACGGGGAACGCCAGGACGACCTGTCGGGGGACGCCACTTCACGGCTCTCCGCACATCTGCACTTCGGCTCTCTCTCCGCGACCGAACTGATCCGCCGCGCACGGCGCAAGGGCGGTCCGGGCGGGGACGCGTTCGTACGCCAACTGGCCTGGCGGGACTTCCACTACCAGGTCCTCGCGGCCCGTCCCGCCGCGTCGTGGACCGACTACCGCACGCGCGGTGACCGCTGGCGCACGGACCAGCAGGAGATCGCCGCCTGGCGGGAGGGCCGCACCGGATATCCCGTGGTGGACGCGGCCATGCGCCAGTTGCTGCACGAGGGGTGGATGCACAACCGCGGCCGGCTGCTGGTGGCGAGCTTCCTGGCCAAGACGCTGTACGTCGACTGGCGTGTGGGCGCCCGGCACTTCCTGGACCTGCTGGTGGACGGAGACGTCGCCAACAACCAGCTCAACTGGCAGTGGGTGGCCGGCACCGGGACCGACACACGCCCCAACCGGCTGCTCAACCCACTGGCACAGGCCGCCCGCTTCGACGCCAAGGGCGACTACGTGCGGCGCTGGGTGCCCGAACTCGCCGGCATCGCGGGGGCGGCCGTCCACCGGCCGTGGACGGTGACGGGACCGGAGCGGGCCCGCATCGACTACCCGGAGCCGGTCGTGGACCTCGCTGAGGGCCGCGCCCGCTTCGAGCGGGCACGCGGCCTGGACTGACCCGCGCCGCGCCCTCGCGAACCGCTTGCCCGTACGGGAATTGACCAGATCGGACGGACGACCAATCCGCAGCCCCCGCGGCACCGAATACCGGGTGTGAGCAGAGATCAGGCAGCAACGGGAGCGCGGTCACCGACCGCACTCCCCCGGCTGCCGAGGACTGCGCCGTACAGGCCCCCGGACCGTCGGCGAACGGGTGCTTCCGCCGGTATCCCGGCACCTCTCTGCGCGTATGCACGTGTCCCTTGAAGGAGAACACCATGAACACCACCCGTTTCCAGCGTGTCGCCGTCGTCGTCGCGGGCGCCGCGCTGCTGCCCCTTTCGCTGACCGCGTGCTCCAGCGACGACGGCAAGGACAGTGACGCCGCCGCCTCGCCGGCCGTGGAGCAGACCTCCGACGCGTCGGACGCCGCGTCGGGCAGCAACGCGTCGGCCATGGAGCAGCCGTTCGGCCCCGCCTGTGCGACGGTCCCGAAGGACGGCGCGGGCAGCTTCGAGGGCATGGCCAAGGACCCGGTGGCGACGGCCGCGTCGAACAACCCGGAGCTGTCCACCCTGGTCAGCGCGGTGAAGAAGGCCGGCCTGGTCGACACGCTCAACAACGCCGAGAACATCACGGTGTTCGCCCCCACCAACGACGCCTTCGCGAAGATCCCCAAGGCCGACCTCGACAAGGTCCTCAACGACAAGGAGACCCTCACCAAGATCCTGACCTACCACGTCGTGGGCGAGAAGCTCACGCCGAAGCAGCTCGGGAACGGCTCCTACGAGACGCTCCAGAAGAGCGAGCTGACCACTTCCGGCTCCGGTGAGTCGTACAAGGTCAACGGCACCTCGAACGTCGTCTGCGGCAACGTTCCCACCGCCAACGCCACCGTCTACATCATCGACACCGTCCTGATGCCCAAGTAACCGGCTGAAGGAGGGCCTGGGCACCTCACGCCGGCCGGACGGCCGGACACCCCGGACCCGTATCCGGTTCCTTCCACCCGGCAGGACCCGGATACGGGTCCTGCCGCTCGTCCGCCGCCGGCAGGCCGCCGCACCGCGGCACGAGGTGGTACGGGACAGCGGTCCGCGCGCCTACCGGGCCCGGACCGTGGCCAGCACCTCCCGGTCCGGCTGAAGCGTGAGCGCCGGCACCGGGCGTATCTCGCCGGGGTCGACATCCAGGTCGAAGCGCCGCGCCAGCACGGCCAGTACCAGCACGGCCTCGACCATGGCGAACCGCGCCCCGAGGCACGCCCGGGGCCCGCCCCCGAACGGGAACCACGCGTACTCCGGTATCCCGTCGCCGCCATCGGGGTCCCACCGCCCGGGCCGGAACTCCTCCGGTTCCGGGAACCACCGGGCGTCCCGGTGAGTGGCCCACTGGCTGCTCCACACCCGCGTCCCCGGAGGCAGCGGCAGCCCGCCGATCCGCGCACCCTCCTTGGCGACCCCGGTGAGCAGCCAGATCGTCGGGTAGAGCCGCAGCGTCTCCTTCACCACCGCTTGCGCGTAGGTCAGTCGCGCGTAGTCGTCGAAGCCCGGCTCGCGGTCACCGAGCACCCGGTCCAGTTCGCCGGCGAGAGCTTCCCGCACCCCGGGGCTGCGCGCGAGCAGGTACCACGCCCACACCAGCGTGCTGCTGGTCGTCTCGTGCCCGCCGATGTACAGGGTGACCGTCTCGTCGCGTATCTCCTCGTCCGAAAGGCGCGCCCCGGTCTCGTCCCGCGCGGCGAGCAGCCTGCTCAGCAGATCGGGGCGTTCCCCGTCGCCCTGCCGGTGTTCCGCGACGACCCGGGCGACCTCCGCGTCGATGACCGCGGCGGCCCGCCTGATCCGGGACCGCCCGCGCGTCGGCACCCAGTCCGGCAGCAGCGCCCCGATGCCGCTGAACTCCGCGCCTATCTCCCGCTGCGCGACATCCCTCGCCCGCCCGATCGCCCCGGCGTCGGCGTCGGTGTCCGCGCCGAAGATGGTGCGGACCGCGATCCGCTGCGTGAGAGCCGCCATCTCCCGCTTGATGTCGACCCGTTCACCGTCCGACCACCGGTCGGCGAGCTCCACCGCGCACCCCGCCATCGTGGAGGCGTACGACCGCACCTGCTTGGGGCGCACCGACGGCTGCACCAGCGACCTCTTCCGCCGCCAGTCCGGCCCCCGGGCCACCACCACCCCGTTGCCCATGACGGTACGGAACGCGATCCCGAGGTCCGGCTGGTCGAAGGTCCGCTCCGTCTCCGTCATCAGCTCGCCGATGTGCCGCGGATCGGCCAGGAACAGTGACGGCTTGGGCCCGAACCGCCAGCGCACCATGTCGCCACGCGCCCGCAGCTTTTCGAAGAAGGCGAGCGGATCCTTCCCGAACTGCGGCAGATTGCCGAGGACCGGCACCCCGCGCGGCCCCTCCACGGTCGTCACGGCCTTCTCCCGCCCCGGTCCCCGCCTCTGGGCCGGCCCCTGCCCCTGCGCCCGCGCGTCGGCGGCCGCACCCGTGCCCGTGGTCATGACGGTCTCCCCTGTTCGGACGGCGCGCGTCGTGTCGTGCGCTGTGCATGACCCCATGGAAGCGCACGGGTCCGACACCGCACCACCCCTGTGGATAACTCCCAACCACACGCCTCACAAGCCTCGTTGGCCCCATACGCACGAATGCGCCGCCCCCTCGAGGGGGCGGCGCACCATGGCGGAGACAGGCGGACCGGACGGGGCCGTCAGCCCACCGACGAGTACGCGACAACGCCCCGCAGCACGGCGTCCACCGCCTTGCGCGCGTTCTTCGTGACCGTACTGCCTTCGGCCGAGGACGGCGCGGCCGCCGCGATCTGCCCCAGGACGTCGATGACCTGCTTGCACCAGCGGACGAAGTCGCCCGCAGGCATCTCCGCCTCGCGCAGCACCTCGTCGAGTCCCTTGCCGGAGGCCCACATGAACACCGCCCAGGCGAAGCCGAGATCGGGCTCGCGCTGCCCGACCCCCTCCGCCTGATTGATCTTGAAGTCCTCCTCCAGGGCGTCGAGCCTGCCCCAGATGCGGACCATCTCGCCCAGCGCGTTCTTCGCCGCCCCACTGGGCACCTTCGGCGCGACCGCGTCGTCCGCCTGACGCGCCTCGAAGACCAGCGCCGAGACGCAGGCGGCCAGTTCGGCCGGATTCAGTCCTTCCCACACGCCCTCGCGCAGGCACTCGGACGCCAGCAGGTCGAGCTCGCCGTAGAGCCGGGCGAGCCGCTTGCCGTGCTCGGTGGCCGCGTCGCCGCGCAGGTAGTCGAGCTCGGTCAGCAGCGCGTAGATCCGGTCGAAGGTACGGGCGATGGTGTTCGTCCGTCCCTCGATGCGCCGCTCCAGCTGCTTGGTGTCGCGCTGGAGCCGGTAGTAGCGCTCGGCCCAGCGGGCGTGGTCCTCGCGCTCGTCGCAGCCGTGGCACGGGTGCGCGCGCAGCGCGGCGCGCAGTCGCGCGATCTCACGGTCGTCGGCCGCCACCGCGCGCTGCTTGCGGTGCCGCTCCGGCGCGATGTGCCCGGCCTTGGTCCGCAGCGCGGAAGCCAGGTCACGGCGCGACTGCGGACTGCGCGCGTTGAAGGACTTCGGAATCCGCATCCGCTCCAGCGCCTCCACCGGCACCGGGAAGTCGATCGACGCGAGCCGCTTGACCTGCCGCTCGGCGGTCAGCACCAGGGGCCGCGGCCCGTCGTGCTGATCGAATCCGCGGTGCCCGTTGGCGCGCCCGGCGGGCAGCCCCGGATCCAGCACCAGCGCCAGCCCCGCGAACTTGCCGGTGGGCACATGGATGACATCGCCGGGCTTGAGCTTCTCCAGCGACGCGGCCGCCGCGGCCCGCCGCTGCGTGGCGCCCTGCTTGGCCAGCTCGGTCTCGCGGTCCTTGAGTTCACGGCGCAGCCGCGCGTACTCCTCGAAGTCTCCGAGGTGGCAGGTCATGCCCTCCCGGTAGCCCTGGATGCCCTCTTCGTTCCGCTGGACCTGCTTCGAGATCCCGACGACCGACTTGTCGGCCTGGAACTGCGCGAAGGAGGTCTCCAGCAGCTCGCGCGAGCGGTGCCGCCCGAACTGCTGCACCAGGTTGACCGCCATGTTGTACGACGGCTTGAAGCTGGAACGCAGCGGGTACGTCCGCGTCCCGGCCAGGCCCGCGAGCGCGCCCGGGTCCATGCCGCGCTGCCACAGGACGACCGCGTGTCCCTCGACGTCGATGCCGCGCCGCCCGGCCCGGCCGGTCAGCTGGGTGTACTCACCGGGGGTGATGTCGGCGTGCTGTTCGCCGTTCCACTTGACGAGCTTCTCCAGCACCACCGAGCGGGCCGGCATGTTGATGCCGAGCGCCAGCGTCTCGGTCGCGAAGACCGCCTTGACCAGCCCTCGCACGAACAGCTCTTCGACGACCTCCTTGAAGGTCGGCAGCATGCCGGCGTGGTGCGCGGCGATGCCCCGCTCCAGGCCTTCGAGCCATTCGTAGTACCCGAGGACGTTCAGGTCCTCGCCCGGGATGGACGCCGTCCGCTCCTCGACGATCTCGCGCACCAGCTGGCGCTCGTCCTGGTCGTTGAGGCGCAGGCCCGCGTACAGACACTGCTGTACGGCGGCCTCGCAGCCGGCCCGGCTGAAGATGAACGTGATCGCGGGCAGCAGCCCCGCGCTGTCGAGCCGCTCGATGACCTCGGGCCTGGCGGGCGTCCAGATGCGGCTGCGCTGCCTGCGCTCCCGCTCCCGGTCCGCCTCCCGCATGTTCCCGCGGCCGCGGCCGCGCGCGAACGGGCTGCTGTTCTCCATCCGCGCCAGGCGCACCAGGTCGGGGTTGACCTCGCGCCTGCCGCCCCTGCCGTCGTCGGACTCCTCGAAGAGGTCGTACATCTTGCGCCCGGCGAGCACGTGCTGCCACAGCGGCACGGGCCGGTGCTCGGAGACGATCACCTCGGTGTCACCGCGGACGGTGTCCAGCCAGTCGCCGAACTCCTCCGCGTTGGAGACGGTCGCCGACAGCGACACCAGCGTCACCGAATCGGGGAGGTGGATGATCACCTCTTCCCAGACGGCGCCGCGGAAGCGGTCGGAGAGGTAGTGCACCTCGTCCATCACCACATAGGCGAGCCCGCGCAGCGCCTGCGAGCCCGCGTACAGCATGTTCCGCAGGACCTCGGTGGTCATGACGATCACCGGGGCGTCGGCGTTGACGCTGTTGTCGCCGGTCAGCAGCCCGACCTTGTCGGCGCCGTAGCGCCTGACCAGGTCCTGGTACTTCTGGTTGGACAGCGCCTTGATGGGCGTCGTGTAGAAGCACTTGCGGCGCTCGGCGAGGGCCAGGTGCACGGCGAACTCGCCGACGATGGTCTTGCCCGAGCCGGTCGGGGCGGCCACGAGCACGCCCTTGCCGGCCTCAAGGGCTTTGCATGCCTCGATCTGGAACGGATCCAGCTCGAAGTCGTACAGCTCACGGAAGGGCGCAAGCGCGGTGGCCTGCTCGGCGGCGCGGATCCGGGCAGCGGCGTATCGCTCAGCTGGGGAAAGGTCCTCTGTCATCTTGTCTTCGAGCCTACCCGCCACGTATGACAGTCAGCCGGATCTTTAATCGACAACCGCAGACCCACCAAACGCCCGGGCCGCGCCGGTTCTCCCGGCGGACCCCACGAGGTCAGGTGACGTCGTCGTAGCCGTTCAGCTGCTTCGCCCCGGATCCGACGCTCTCGGCGCCCGCCTGCTCGGGCAGGGCACGCGCGGCGGGGACGGTTTCGACCGCGCCGACCGCCTCCGGAGTGAGGTCGAGCTCCGATGCCTCGTCGTCATCCAACTCGGCGTCGGGGTTCCTGCGGGCCCGTCGCTTGTCGTTCAGCAGCGAGAATCCGACCGCCATGAAGTAGAAGACGGTGATCGGTCCGGCCAGGGCGAGCATGCCGATCGGGTCGGTCGTCGGTGTGATCACGGCGCCGAAGAGGAAGACACCCATGATCACGCCGCGCCACCACCTGAGCATGCGACGGCCGGTGAGTACGCCCGTGAGGTTGAGCATCACCAGCACCAGCGGCAGCTCGAAGGCGAGGCCGAAGACGAGCACCATCCGCAGGGTGAAGTCGAGCACGTCCCCCAGGGACAGGATGTTCGCGGAGCCCTCCGGCGTCAGGCTGATGAGCACCTTCACGCTGACGGGGAGGATGAGGTACGCGAGGTACGCGCCGGCCGAGAACAGCGGCACAGCGGCGCCGACGAACGCGTACGTGTACTTCTTCTCGTTCTTGTGCAGCCCCGGCGCCACGAACGCCCAGAGCTGGTACAGCCATACCGGGCTCGCGAGGACGAGGCCGGCGGTGAGACTCACCTGAATGGTCACGCTGAAAGGAGCCATCAGCGTGTTGAAGGAGACGATCGCGCAGTTGCCGCCGTCGCTGGTGACGTTCGGCGGGCACTTCGGCACCGACTGCGTCAGGAACGACATGAGCTCTTCGCTGTACACGAGGGCCACAATCGTGACCACCATGATCGCGAGCAGGCCCTTGGCGAGCCGGTTGCGGAGCTCACGCAGGTGCTCCACGAGAGGCATGCGCCCCTCGGGGTCCTTCTCCAGTTTGGGGGCAGACTTGAGCAACCCACGTCCTCATCTCGTGCGGCAGGCGGTCCCCGCTCTTCGCGGCGCCTGCGGCGGCCCAGGTGTCAGCGCTTGGTCGTGTCGGTCGGCTCGGCCACGGGGCGGCTCGTCACGTCGCCCGGCGCGGCCTTGATCGTACGAGGCGCGGGCGCGGTCTGGTCCTGGGCGGTGCCCGTCGCGTGCGGCGGCGGGTCGGCCGGGGCGCTCTGGTCGTCGTCCTTCTTCATCGCCTTGGCCTCGCTCTTGAGAATGCGGGCCGACTTGCCCAGCGAGCGGGCCATGTCCGGGAGCTTCTTGGCACCGAACAGCAGGATGATGACGACGAGGATGAGAATGATCTCGGTGGGGCCGAGCCTACCCATAGCTTTTTACCTTCTTCACCGAGGCGACAGGGAGTCTGATGCCCGACCGGCCGGACGCTTGTCCGGTCGCCGCGCTGGCTGCGATCGTAACCCGTAGGAGTAAACGCAGGGCAATGCCCATGCGTACTTCGAATTGCGGCCCGCGCCTCGCTCATGGAGCCGCTCCACCAGCGTACGCCCCGGCCGATCACCGGTGGAGACCGCGCTTCCTACCGCCAGGATTCGCCACTGCGCGCCAGGTTCCCGGCCGCGCGCTCCAGGTTTTCCGCGGCTGCGTTGATCTCCGCCGAGGTGACGGCGACCTGGCGGCCCAGGCGCTGGACCTCCAGGAACACCCTGATCGCCAGGACGCCGAGTACGGCGAGACCACAGAAACCAAGAGCGATTGCGAGCATGGGCCAGAGCATGCGCAGAGCCTAGACGGTCAGACGGTGGAGTGGAGTCGCAGCGTCCGCACGCCGCCACCGGTGAGGAGCTCGACGATCCGCTCACCCGCCGGCTTGCGGACCGCCGCCTCGCACTCGGGGCAGGTGAAGGAGTAGAAGGTCGTACGGCGGCTGGCGCCGATCGCGAGGCGCAGTGAACCCGCGGACAGTTCGAAGCGGGCGCCGCAGTCGGGGCAGCCGGCCTTGAAGAGGACCGGACCCACCTGGGTGGGGATACCGGGCAGTAGCGACATGTCCACCAATCTCCTTACGCCTGGCCGGAGCCCTCGTACGCCGCGAGCGCCTCACGGGCCGCCTCCCGCGCGCTGGCCGCAAGCTCCGGGGGCGACACGATGTGCCCGTCCCCGCCGAGGCGCAGCGCCAGCCGTCGCAGCGAGGCCGGTTCCGGTGTGCGCAGGGTGATCCGCAGACCGCCGTCGGGCAGCTCTTCCGCGCTGTCGTGCGGGTAGTACTCGGCGACCCAGCGGCCACCGGGCCCGACCTCCACCACGACCTCGGGGTCGTCAGCCGAAGGCTGGACCAGCCCCTCCGACAGGTCCCGCAGCTCGATCTCCGGCGGTACGGACGGCTCGTCGAGCAGTCTGATCTCGGCGACCCGGTCGAGCCGGAACGTACGCCGCGCCTCGGAGTGCCTGCACCAGGCCTCCATGTACGTGTGGCCCACGGCGAAGAGCCGGATCGGGTCCACCTCGCGCTCGGTGAGCTCGTCGCGCGCCGGAGAGTAGTAGCGCAGCCACAGCCGGCGGCGCTCCGAGATCGCCCGGTCGACCTCGGCGAAGACGCCCCCCTCGGACTCGAAGGTCACCGACAGCCTGGAGCTGGCGCCCGCCGCCTCGCCCGCGGCGGCCTCCAGCTTCGCCGTGGCACGCAGCAGCGCCTGCCGGTCGCCCTCGCGCAGGCCGGGAAGGGTGGAGACGGCACGGGCGGCGACGAGCAGGGCGGTGGCCTCGTCGGCGGCGAGCCGCAGCGGCTCGGCGACGTCGTCGGGGTTGTGCCACCAGATCCGGTCGCCGTCGGTGTCGATGTCGAGCAGGTCGCCGCCCCGGAAGCTCGTTCCGCACATGGGCAGGACGTCGAGGTCGGAGATCAGCTCGTCCTCGGTGATCCCGAAGGCGCGGGCGACATCACTGACGTGCGCGCCGGGGCGCTCGCGCAGGTACGTCACCAGGGAGAGCATCCGCCGGGTCTGGTCGATCGCGTTCGTGACCATGAGTCGTGGTCCTCTCAGTCCTTGGCCACGGCGCGCAGCCGGTCCACGACGTCCGCCCGCAGGTCAGCGGGGGCCAGTACGACGACCTCGGGGCCGAGCTCGACGAGCCCCGCGTCGAGCCCGTGGCCGTACGGAATCTCCAGCTCGTCCCAGCCGTCGCCCAGGTCCCGCACGGCCGTGGCCCTGGACCGCAGCGGATAGCCGGAGCCCGAGCGCAGCCTGATCCGGGCCGTGCGGGTGGCGGTCTCGCCCGCCCAGCTCTCGACGGTCTCGCGCACAGTCACGACGTCCGGCACCTCGGCGGTGAAGGACCCCGCGCGGGAGCGGACCTTGCCGGTGATCCGGGAGAGCCGGAAGACGCGCTCGGCGCCGCGCTCGCGGTCCCACCCCGCGAGGTACCAGTGGCCGCGCCAGCATTCCAGCGTCCACGGTTCCACGTGCCGGGTCTCGGCGCGGGCGGCGTTCGCCTTGCGGTAGTCGAAGACGACGGGGCGCCGGTCGCGGCAGGCCAGCATCAGCGGTTCGAAGGCCGTCTCGTGCACCGGAATCCGCGGTTCGAGGGCGCTGTGGTGGCCTTCGTACGGGTCCTCCGCCTCCGGCATGCCCGCTGCGCGCAGCTTCTGCAGCGCGCCGCTGGCGGCGCCGGCGAGGCGGGCCTGCTGCCAGACCTTGGCCGCGAGGCCGAGGGCGGCGGCCTCCTCGGCGTCGAGGGTGATGGGAGGGAGCCGGTTGCTGTCGCGGCGGGCCAGGTAGCCGACGTCGCCGTCGAGGTTCTCGACGGTCTCGATGACCAGACCGAGTTCGCGCAGATCGTCCTTGTCGCGCTCGAACATCCGGTTGAAGGAATCGTCGGTGCCGGCCTCCAGGTAGGCCTCGATGGACCCCCGCAGTTCCCGCTTGCTGAGCGGGCGCCGGGTCCCCAGCAGGCACAACGCCAGATTCATCAACCGTTCGGCCTTGGCAATCGCCATCGGCACCCTCTCTCTTGCTCTACGACCCTCGACCGTACCGCTCCGGGGTGTCCCGGCAAAAGCCGAGGGTCCATGCCGGACGGCATGGACCCTCGTACCTCGTACCGCTCGTACCTGATCAGACCGCGACGAGGTCGCAGACGAAGATCAGCGTCTCGCCCGGCTTGATGGCGCCGCCGGCGCCCTGGTCGCCGTACGCGAGGTGCGGGGGAATGATCAGCTCGCGGCGACCGCCGACCTTCATGCCCTGCACGCCCTGGTCCCAGCCGGCGATGACGCGGCCGGCACCGAGCGGGAACTGCAGCGGCGTGCCGCGGTTCCAGCTGGAGTCGAACTCCTCACCGGTGGAGAAGGACACGCCCACGTAGTGGACCTTGACGTTCTGGCCCGCCTGAGCCACCGCGCCGTCGCCCTCCCAGATGTCCCTGATCTGCAGGTCCTTCGGCGGCTCGCCACCCGGGAAGTCGACCTCGGGCTTTTCGATGCTCACGGAAAATGCTCCTCTGTACTACGAACTGGGCAACCTGGACAGTCTTACATCACCGCGAGAATGTCCACCTGGAAGACCAGCGTCGAGTTCGCGGGGATGGCGTCCTGCTTCTTGTCGCCGAAGGCCTGGTCCGGCGGGATGACGAGGAGCACACGGCTGCCGGCCTTCTTGCCGACCAGGCCGTCCTTGAGGCCCTTCAGGGTGACCTGCGGGAGCGCGAACTGCTGGGTCTTGCCCTGGGCGTAGGTGCTGTCGAAGAGCTTGCCGTCCTTCCAGATCAGCCCCTGGTAGGCGACGGACACCGTGTCGGTGGCCTTGACCTTCGCGCCGTCGCTCTCCAGCACGTAGCTGGAGACCAGCTTCTTCGGCGGGTCGGACTTCTTCGGCACGGTGACCTTCGGCGCCTTGCCGTCGGTGTTGGTGCCGATCTTGGGCAGGTCGATGTTGTCCTGCGCCACCTCGCTGCCCTTGGCGGACGTGGGGATGGACTTGGCCTTCAGGATGTCCACGACGAAGACCAGGGTGGCGTTGGGCTTGATCGTGGGGGGCTGGCCCTGCGCGCCGTAACCGTCCTCCGGCGGGATGACGAGCTGGACGCGGCTGCCGACCTTCTGGCCCTCCAGGCCCTTGTCCCAGCCGGGGATGACCATGCCCGCGCCGAGGGTCAGCGGGAACGGCTGCTTGCGGTCGAAGCTGTTGTCGAAGGGCTTCGTGGAGTCCCACTGCTGGCCGAGGTAGTTCACCTCGATGGCGTCACCCTTCTTGAGGGTCGCAGCATCGTCCTTGCCCTTGCTGAGGACCTCGGTATTGAGTTCCTTGGGCGGGTCGCCCTCCCCCTTGGCGAGGGTCGGCTTCTCGCCGAACTTGGCGCCCGCGGTGATCGCCGGCACTCCGTTCTTCGACGAGGTGGAGTCGGAGCCCTTGTCGTCGTCGCTGCCGCACGCCGCTGTCGAGAGCAGCAGCAGGGGGACGACAAGTAGGCCGGCAAGTCGGCGCACGTGTTCCTCAGATCTCAGACGGCACAGTAGTGCCCGCCACTCTAAGGCGTGGCCGGGCCCCGCACGAGGAACGTGCGGGGCCCGGGTTGCGTTCCCACCGGGTTCGCGACGGCCGGATCACATGCCGGCGATGAGTTTCTCCACCCGGTCGTCCACCGACCGGAAGGGGTCCTTGCACAGCACGGTGCGCTGCGCCTGGTCGTTGAGCTTGAGGTGCACCCAGTCGACGGTGAAGTCCCGCCGCTGCTCCTGGGCCCTGCGGATGAAGTCGCCGCGCAGCCGCGCCCTGGTGGTCTGCGGAGGCACCGACTTGCCTTCGAAGATCTTCAAGTCGTTGCAGATGCGGGCGGCTTGCCCCTTCTTCTCCAGCAGGTAGTAGAGCCCGCGCCGACGGTGGATGTCGTGGTACGCGAGATCTATCTGGGCGACCCTGGGATGAGACATGGTCATGTTGTGCTTGGCCCGGTAGCGCTCGATGAGCTTGTACTTCATGACCCAGTCGATCTCGGTGCCGATCCGGTCGAGGTCCTCCGCCTCGATCGCGTCGAGCGCGCGGCCCCACAGTTCGAGGACCTGCTCGACCGTGCCCGTGCGGATGCCGCGGCGGTCCACGAAGTCCACGGCCTTCTCGTAGTACTCGCGCTGCACCTCTATGGCGGACGCCTCACGTCCGCTCGCCAGACGCACCTTGCGCTGTCCGGTGGTGTCGTGGCTGACCTCGCGGATGGCCCGGATCGGGTTCTCCAGGGTGAGGTCGCGCATCACCGTGCCCGCCTCGATCATGCGCAGGACGAGGTCGGTGGCACCGACCTTGAGCAGCATGGTCGTCTCGGACATGTTCGAGTCGCCGACGATGACGTGGAGCCTGCGGTAGCGCTCGGCGTCCGCGTGCGGCTCGTCGCGGGTGTTGATGATCGGTCGGGAGCGGGTCGTCGCGGAGCTGACGCCCTCCCAGATGTGCTCGGCACGCTGGCTGACGCAGAAGACCGCGCCACGCGGGGTCTGCAGCACCTTGCCGGCTCCGCAGATCAGCTGCCGGGTGACGAGGAACGGGATGAGGATGTCCGCGAGCCTGGAGAACTCTCCATGGCGTGCCACCAGGTAATTCTCGTGGCAGCCGTAGGAGTTTCCCGCAGAGTCGGTGTTGTTCTTGAAGAGATAGACGTCGCCCGCGATTCCCTCCTCGTGCAGGCGGCGTTCGGCGTCGACGAGCAGACCTTCGAGAATGCGCTCGCCGGCCTTGTCGTGGGTGACGAGTTCGGTCACGTTGTCGCATTCGGGAGTTGCGTATTCCGGATGCGATCCCACGTCGAGGTAGAGGCGGGCGCCGTTCCGCAGGAAGACATTGCTGCTGCGGCCCCATGACACAACACGGCGGAAGAGGTAGCGCGCCACTTCGTCAGGAGACAGTCGGCGCTGTCCCCTGAACGTGCACGTGACGCCGTACTCGTTCTCCAGCCCGAAAATGCGGCGGTCCATGACTGAACATTACGCCTGATGGCCTGTCCTGAAACCGGGTTCGGCCGCACCGATTCGATCATTTTCGGAAGGCATTACGACGGAGTCCGTGGGAAGAGGCCCGGCAGGGGTAATCGTGAGAACCCGCCGGGTGGCCAGCAGGACCAGCAGCGCGGCGACTCCGCCGGCCGCCGCGACGGCGAAGCTCGCGGCGGTGCCGCCGTGCTCGACGGCCGGTCCCGCGGCGCCGGTTCCGACCGCCGCGCCTACGCCGAAGGTGGTGACCAGCCAGGAGAAAGCCTCGGTGACGGTGCCGCGGGGGGCGTGCCGGTCGACGACGATGAAGGCACAGGCGAGCGCGGGTGCGAGGAAGACTCCGGAGACCGCGGCCAGTACGACCATCACGGGAATGCCGGGGGTGAGCATCAGCGGCAGGTAACCGGCCGCCAGCAGCGCGACGAGGAACCGCAGCCGCCGCTCGGGGGCTCCGGTCCACTGCCGGGCGCCGTACACCATGCCGCCCGCGAGCGCGCCGAGGCCGAGCGCCGCCATCAGCCAGCCGTACACCGCCTCCCGGCCGTGGTCGTCGGCGTACGCGACACCCGCGACGGTGATCGAGCCGAGCGCGAGACCGACGAAGAAGAACGAACCGAGGAGGGCCAGCAGGCCCGGCGAGCGCAGGGCGCCCAGCCAGTGGGCCTCGCGGGGCGCCGAACGCCAGGCACGCGAAGGCTCGGAGAGGACGACCGAGAGCGCGCCCAGCACGCCCACCGCGTTGATGACCAGGAGTGCGGCCGCCGGCGACCGGAGCGCCACGAGCAGCGTGACGAGCAGGGGACCGACGGTGAACATGATCTCCTGCGCCACCGCGTCCATGGCGTACGCCCGGTGCACCCGGTCCTCACGGCCGAGCACGTTCGGCCACAGGGCCCGCAGGCCCCCTTCGAGGGGCGGGGTGAGGAGCCCGGCGAACGCCACGGCGGCGTACGCGAGCGGCAGCGGGTCGATGCCGGCGAAGGTGAGCAGGACCATGCCGAGGGCCGACAGGACGGCGGCGGGGAGCTGCACACGCGGCTGCCCGTGGAGGTCCACGGCGCGGCCGAGCAGCGGCTGCCCGACGGCGTTGCCGAGCCCGTACACCGCGGCGAGACCGCCGGCCAGCGAGTAGCTGCCGCCCTCGGCGCGGGTGAAGAGCACGATCGCGATGGGCGCGGTGGCGTTGGGGAGCCGGCCCACCAGGGTGCCCGCCAGCAGGCGCGCGGCGTGCCGCGTCCTGAGAAGTTCCGCGTATCCCGCGGCCATGTCTGCCCCTCTCCGCTCCGGCACACACCGAAGTTTTACGTATAACGTCCTGTGTCATACGTACCATGAGCCAGGCCGCGGGTCCACCTCGCGGCGGAAAGCCGTTGCTGCGGAGGCACGAGTGACCAGCCCGGACGACACCCACGACGACGCCCGCCCGGCGGCGCCCGCCACGACGCCGACCAGCAGGGACGTCGCCCGCGCCGCCGGGGTCTCGCAGGCCACCGTGTCGCTCGTGCTCGGCGACAAATGGCGCGGGCGGGTCTCGGAGCGCACCGCGGGCCTGGTGCGCGAGGCGGCGCGGGAGCTCGGGTACCGGCCCAACCTCGCCGCCCGGAACCTGCGGCTCGGCAGGACCAGGACCGCCCTGCTCGTCGTGCCCGCGCTCACCAACGAGTTCTTCGCCCGGGTCTACGCGGGCGCCGCCCGCATGGCCGCCGAGCACGACTTCGGCGTCGTCCTCTACCCCTCCCCCGACGGGACGGGGCCCGCCCGCGACCCCTTCGCCTCGGCTCGGGCCGCGCTGGACGGCGTCATCGCGTCCTCCATGGCGACCGGCGCCCTGGGGGCGATCCGGGGCGCGGGGCTGCCGCTCGTGATGCTCGACAGCGATCCGGCGGACCCCGGCGCCGCCGCGCACGTGAACCTCGACATCGCCGACGGGATGCGCCAGGTGACAGAGCATCTGCTCGCCCTCGGCCACCGCCGGTTCGTCCACCTCGCGTCGGCCGTGGACTCCTGGACCTTCGACGTGCGTCGCGGAGCGCTCCACGACGCGCTGCGCCGGGCCCCCGACGCCGTCGTACGCACGGTGCCGGCGCCCCTGGACGTACACGGCGCCCGGCGCGCCGCCGAGCTGGCGCTCACCGGCCCCGGGCCCCGGCCGACGGCGCTCGTCTGCGACGACGACATCCTCGCGGCGGGCGCCTGCAAGGCACTGCGGCGGCTGGGACTGCGGGTGCCCGAGGACGTCTCGGTCACCGGTTTCGACGACCTGGCCCTCGCGACCGCCGTGGAGCCCGAGCTCACCACCGTGCGGCTGCCCGCCGAGCAGGTCGGGGAGCGGGGCATGGCCGCGCTGCTGGCCGTCCTGGACGGCCGCAGGCCCGAGGGCGGCGACCTCCCGGTGGAACTGATGGTCCGCGGCTCCACCGCACGCGCCTGACAGGTCTCCGGCACGCCTGTGCCCCGGGCCGCTGGGCGGTCCGGGGCACAGGCGGGACAGCCGGAGCGGTTACTCCCCGGCGCCCTCGGTGTCCTCGGTGTCCGAAGGGGTGTCGGTGGGCGCGGCCGCGTCGCCGTCCGCCTCCAGCAGGCGGGCCAGCTGACGGCCGACGATGCGCTTGAACTTCCGCTTCTGCGGTCGCGTACGGTCCAGGACCGCGACCTCGAGCCGCTCGGCGGGGATCTCCCGCTCGCTTCCGTTGGTGTCCCGCGAGAGCGCCTGCACGGCGAGCTTGAGCGCCTCCGCCAGCGTCATCCCGTCCCGGTGGCGCTGGTCGAGGAAGCTGCTGATCTGCTCCGCGTTGCCGCCGACCGCGACCGAGCCGTGCTCGTCCACGATCGACCCGTCGTGCGGCAGCCGGTAGATCTGGTCGCCCTCGGGCCGGGCGCCGACCTCGGCGACGACCAGCTCCACCTCGTACGGCTTCTCCCCGTTGCTGGAGAAGATCGTGCCCAGCGTCTGCGCGTAGACGTTGGCGAGGCCACGGGCCGTCACATCTTCACGGTCGTAGGTGTATCCGCGCAGATCGGCGTACCGGACGCCGCCGATTCTGAGGTTCTCGTACTCGTTGTACTTGCCGGCGGCCGCGAAACCGATCCGGTCGTAGATCTCGCTGAACTTGTGCAGCGCACGGGACGGGTTCTCGCCGACGAATACGATGCCGTCGGCGTACTGCAGCACGACAAGGCTGCGACCGCGGGCGATGCCCTTCCGGGCGTATTCCGCCCGGTCGGCCATGGCCTGCTGGGGTGAGACATAGAACGGCGTCGACACCGGTTATCCGTCCCTTTCTGTCAGTGGCACGTGGGTTCGGAAGACAGGGGCCGTCAGAGGAGCGCGGCCCGGGGACCGTCGGGCTGTTCCATCCGCCGCTCGAGGATCGAGCGGGCGAGCTCGGAGGACTCCGCCTCGTTGAGCCGCCGGAACCCCTCTTCGGTGATCACGGTGACGATCGGGTAGATACGGCGGGCCATGTCCGGGCCGCCGGTCGCCGAGTCGTCGTCGGCTGCGTCGTACAGCGCCTGGACGACCAGGGTGGTCGTCTGCTGCTCCGTCAGGTCGTCGCGGTAGAGCTTTTTCATCGACCCGCGGGCGAAGATGGACCCGGAGCCCGTGGCCGCGAAGCCGTGCTCCTCGGAGCGGCCGCCCGTCACGTCGTACGAGAAGATGCGGCCCTTGTCGCGGTCGACGTCCCAGCCCGCGAAGAGCGGGACGACGGCCAGCCCCTGCATCGCCATGCCCAGATTGCTGCGGATCATGGTGGAGAGCCGGTTCGCCTTGCCCTCCAGAGAGAGCTGGGCGCCCTCGACCTTCTCGAAGTGCTCGAGCTCCAGCTGGAAGAGCTTGACCATCTCCACGGCCAGACCGGCGGTGCCGGCGATGCCCACCGCCGAGTACTCGTCGGCCGGGAAGACCTTCTCGATGTCGCGCTGCGCGATCATGTTGCCCATGGTGGCCCGCCGGTCACCGGCGAGCACCACACCGCCGGGGAACGCGGCAGCGACGATCGTCGTGCCGTGCGGCGCCTCCACGACACCCTGTGTGGGCGGCAGGACACGCCTTCCCGGCAGCATCTCGGGGGCGTGGTCGCCCAGGAAGTCCATGAACGACGACGAGCCCGGCGTCAGGAAGGCTGCCGGCAGACGCCCGGTGCTACGAGGGTTGGCTTCCACGCGTTTCCTTCCGGATAGGCGGCGGCCCGCCCCTGGGGGCCGGGCCGATCTTTCGAACTGTGCAGGGACCATACCCGTGCGGTCGCCGGTCACCCGCCCCGGTGTGCCGGATCTGGATCACGGCGCCGGGGCGGACGACGAGGGCAACGGGCGCTACTCCCCGCCCTTTTGGACGAAGGAGCGCACGAAGTCCTCTGCGTTCTCCTCGAGCACGTCGTCGATTTCGTCGAGTACGGAGTCGACGTCGTCGGACAGTTTCTCCTGCCGCTCCTTGAGGTCCTCGGATCCCTGCGCTTCCTGCGCCGTCTCCTCGGTCCCCTCGGTGGAACGCGTGGCCTTCTGCTGTCCGCCGTCGGTGTCCTTGGTCGCCATCTCTGCCTCACCCCGCTCGCTCGGTTCGATGTCCTTGATCAGACCCTACAAGCGGGGTCTGACATCCGCGCCGTACTTTCACAACGCATGGGGATCACCTCGATGATTCCCACCCGCCGCCCCTTTCAGCCCCCGGAAAGCACCCGGACCAGCTCCTCCGCCGTGCGGCAGCGGTCCAGGAGCTCCTTGACATGGTTGCGTGTACCGCGCAACGGTTCCAGCGTGGGGACCCGCTGGAGCGAGTCCCGGCCCGGCAGGTCGAAGATGACCGAGTCCCAGGAGGCCGCCGCTACGTCGTCCGCGTACTGCTCCAGGCAGCGGCCGCGGAAGTACGCGCGCGTGTCCTCAGGAGGCTGCGTGCGGGCCTGCTGCACCGCGGTCTCGTCCAGGAGCCGCTTCATCTTGCCGCGGGCCGCCAGACGGTTGTACAGGCCCTTCTCGGGGCGCACGTCGGCGTACTGGAGGTCGACCAGGTGGAGCCTGGGAGCGTCCCAGTCCAGGCTGTCACGCCTGCGGTAGCCCTCCAGGAGCTCCCGCTTGGCGATCCAGTCCAGCTCGCCCGACAGGCTCATCGGGTCGTTCTCCAGCCGGTTCAGCACGTCCTCCCAGCGCCCCAGGACGTCCTTGGTCTGCTCGTCCGCGTCGGCGCCGAACCGCTCCTCGACGTACTTGCGCGCCAGCTCGAAGTACTCCATCTGAAGCTGGACAGCGGTCAGTGTCCGGCCGCTGCGCAGCGTGATCAGCCGCTGGAGCGCCGGGTCGTGCGAGACCTGGTGCAGGGTGCGCACCGGCTGGTCGACGGCCAGGTCCACGTTGATGAAGCCGTCCTCGATCATCGAAAGCACCAGGGCCGTCGTACCCAGCTTCAGGTACGTCGAGATCTCGGAGAGGTTCGCGTCGCCGATGATCACGTGCAGCCTGCGGTACTTCTCGGCGTCGGAGTGCGGCTCGTCGCGGGTGTTGATGATGGGGCGCTTGAGAGTCGTCTCCAGGCCGACCTCGACCTCGAAGTAGTCGGCACGCTGACTGATCTGGAAACCGTGCTCGTGGCCGTCCTGGCCGATGCCGACGCGGCCGGCGCCGGTGACGACCTGCCGGGACACGAAGAACGGCGTCAGGTGGCGCACGATGTCCGAGAAGGGGGTTTCCCGCTTCATCAGGTAGTTCTCGTGCGTGCCGTACGACGCGCCCTTGTTGTCGGTGTTGTTCTTGTAGAGGTGGATCGGCTGGGCGCCCGGCAGCTGGGCGGCGCGGAGCGCCGCCTCCGCCATGATCCGCTCGCCGGCCTTGTCCCAGAGCACCGCGTCCAGCGGGTTGGTGATCTCCGGCGAGCTGTACTCGGGGTGCGCGTGGTCCACGTACAGCCGCGCGCCGTTGGTGAGGATGACATTGGCCAGGCCGATGTCCTCGTCGGTGAGCTGGCTGTTGTCGGCTGCTTCCCTCGCGAGGTCGAAGCCTCGCGCGTCCCGCAGCGGGTTCTCCTCCTCGAAGTCCCAGCGGGCCCGCCGCGCCCGGTGCATCGCCGCCGCGTAGGCGTTGACGATCTGGGACGAGGTGAGCATGGCATTGGCGTTGGGATGGCCGGGGACGGAGATGCCGTACTCCGTCTCGATGCCCATTACTCGCCGTACGGTCATGCGGCCCTCCTTGCCCGGCGTCGCCCCCGGACGGGGGCGGCACTCAAGTACCGCTGGTTCTCCGGTGCGTGTGCGGTGCCCGATCCCGCACTGCGCGACTCGGCGGTACCGAAGAGCCTAGAACGCCTCTGCGCTGGTGGGGAGATCAATTCCGTCATTGCTCTGGTGTGGTCGAAGTGACGGCCGTCGCGGCGGCGGCCGCGGTGGAGAAAGCAACCGGCTGCGGATGCCCGCGCGGGCACCCGCAGCCAGTCCGCTGTCTACAGGTACTGACCGGTGTTCGCCACCGTATCGATGGAGCGTCCGGTGTCCGCGCCCTGCTTTCCGGTGACGAGCGTGCGGATGAATACAATCCGCTCGCCCTTCTTTCCGGAGATACGGGCCCAGTCGTCCGGGTTCGTAGTGTTCGGCAGGTCCTCGTTCTCCTTGAACTCGTCCACGCAGGCCTGGAGGAGGTGGGAGACCCGAAGGCCTTTCTGGTTGTGGTCGAGGAATGCCTTGATGGCCATCTTTTTGGCCCGGTCGACGATGTTCTGGATCATCGCGCCGGAGTTGAAGTCCTTGAAGTACAGGACTTCCTTGTCGCCGTTCGCGTACGTGACCTCGAGGAATCGGTTCTCCTCGGACTCGGCGTACATCTGCTCGACGACCGACTGGATCATGCCGTGCACCGCGGCTTCTTTGGAGCCGGTGTGCTCGGCCAGGTCGTCCGCGTGCAGCGGCAGCGTGGACCGGAGGTACTTCGCGAAGATGTCCTTCGCCGCTTCGGCGTCCGGACGCTCGATCTTGATCTTGACGTCGAGCCGGCCGGGCCGCAGGATCGCGGGGTCGATCATGTCTTCGCGGTTGGAGGCGCCGATGACGATGACGTTCTCCAGGCCCTCCACGCCGTCGATCTCGGCGAGCAGCTGCGGAACGATGGTGTTCTCCACGTCCGAGCTGACACCCGAGCCACGGGTGCGGAAGAGCGATTCCATCTCGTCGAAGAAGACGATGACGGGGGTGCCCTCGCTCGCCTTCTCCCGGGCACGCTGGAAGACGAGGCGGATGTGCCGCTCGGTCTCACCGACGTACTTGTTGAGGAGCTCGGGGCCCTTGATGTTGAGGAAGTAGCTCTTCCCCGCGGGCTGGCCGGTCACCTCGGCGACCTTCTTGGCGAGGGAATTGGCGACGGCTTTCGCGATCAGCGTCTTGCCGCAGCCGGGCGGGCCGTAGAGCAGGATGCCCTTCGGCGGCCGCAGTTCGTGCTCCTTGAAGAGGTCGGGGTAGAGGTACGGAAGCTCGACCGCGTCGCGGATCAGCTCGATCTGGTTGCCCAGGCCGCCGATCTTGTCGTAGTCGACGTCCGGGACCTCTTCGAGGACGAGCTCCTCGACCTCGCTCTTGGGAATGACTTCGTAGACGTAGCCGGACCTGGGTTCCAGCAGCAGGGCGTCGCCGGGGCGGATGGTCACGTCCATCAGCGGCTCGGCGAGCCGCACCACCCGCTCCTCGTCGGTGTGCCCGAGCACCAGGGCGCGCTCGCCGTCCTCGAGGATCTCCTTGAGGGTGACGATTTCCCCGGCGCGCTCGAATTCCATGGCCTCGACCACGTTGAGCGCTTCGTTGAGCATGACTTCCTGGCCGCGCCTGAGCTCTTCGAGCTCCACGCTGGGGCTGACGTTCACCCGTAGCTTGCGGCCACCGGTGAAGATGTCGGCCGTGCCGTCCTCGTTCGCCATGAGGAAGACACCGAAGCCGGCCGGCGGCTGCGCGAGCCGGTCGACTTCTTCCTTGAGGGCCACGATCTGATCGCGGGCCTCACGGAGCGTATTGGCGAGCCGCTCGTTCTGCGCGGACACGCCTGCCAAGTTGGTCTGCAGCTCGACGATCCGCTCTTCGAGAATCCTCGTATGACGCGGAGAGTCGGCGAGCTTGCGGCGCAGGACGGCGATTTCCTGCTCGAGATAGGCAACCTGGCCGGCGGGGTCCTCAGACCCTCGCCCCGGCCGGATGCCGCGGTTGATGTCGTCGTCGTGGGCTGCCACGGTCCTCACCTCCTCCAAGGGGAGCTGGACGCTTCCTGACCCTACCTGGGCGGGTGCGGGTTGAAACCCCTAGATCACAAAGACTGCGGGGTGTGTCCGATCTTCACCCTTGCGTACTCCCTCACACCAGGGGAATACCCACCCATCAACATCGGAAAGCGGGCGGTTGTATCGTCGAAGCGTTCAACACCCGTCAGGGCTGGCTTCAATTGCTACAACCGCGCAGGAAACGGCAGGAGATATGACCGTGCAGGAGAAGGCTCCCACCGCCGACGGTGCGCAGACGGGCGACCCGCTCGAGGTGTGGATCGACCAGGACCTCTGCACCGGCGACGGCATCTGCGTGCAGTACGCCCCCGAGGTCTTCGAGCTCGACATCGACGGCCTGGCGTACGTGAAGAGCTCCGACGACGAACTGCTGCAGAGCCCGGGGGCCACAACGCCCGTACCGCTGCCGCTTCTCCGGGACGTCGTCGACTCCGCGAAGGAGTGCCCGGGCGACTGCATTCACGTACGTCGGGTTTCGGACAGGGTCGAGGTCTACGGGCCTGACGCGGAGTGACGGATCACATACCGCGCGCGTCCGGCAGGGCGGTCCGGGCGAATTTGCCGCCCCGCCACCGCCACTTGACCTTCTCCGTCACGTCCGGGCAGCAGCGGGCCACGTCCGGCGACGAGTAGCCGAGCAGGGTCGCCGAGACGGCGCCGGTCCGTACCGCGAAATCGCTGACGCCCATCCCGTCCGCCGGGTCCACCAGGGTCGCCACGACGCGGGAGGGGCCGGTGAGCACGAAGACGCCACTGGGCGGGGTGCCGATTCCCGACGCGCAGCGTACGACCGCCACGGTCTCGGGCCGGCCGTCGCCGTCGAGGTCGTCGGAGCCCTTCTCGACCACGGAGGGCTTCCCGCCACGGCACTCCAGGGGGTACACCGCGCTCGACGCGTCGGGCGCGGCGGCGGTCCTGGCGGCGGGCGCGGCGGGTCCGGCACCGGGGGCGGACTGGGTGGCGGTGGCGGCTTCCGGCTGGAGCAGGGCCGCCCCGGCCACGACCGCGGCCATGGCGGCGGCGGTGGCGAGCCAGTGCACCGGGCGGGGGCGGGTGTGCGCGAGGTCCAGGGCGGAGGTCTGCACGCGGGGTGTCTCCTGGGGCTGTGCCGGTGGGGTGGCGAGCATCGTGCCACACGTCACAGCCCAGCGGAACGCCGGGGTCCGTGCCGGGAACGGAAAAGCGCCGCCGTCGAGTTCCCCGGTCGGTCGGGGAACTCGACGGCGGCGCCCGCTCGTTGCCGGGTCAGCCTCGGGAGGCGGACCCGCTCTCGCTTCCGGGACCCGTGTAGTCCTCGCCGTACGCGCCCTTGGCGGGGCGGCGGCGGCGCAGCGGGGGCTCCACGCCGTCCGCGAGGCGGCGGGCGGTGAGCAGGAAGCCGGTGTGGCCGATCATCCGGTGGTCGGGGCGGACGGCCAGGCCCTCGACGTGCCAGTTGCGGATCATCGACTCCCAGGCGGTCGGCTCCGCGAAGCAGCCGATCTCGCGGATGGACTCGACGGTGCGCGCGAGCTGCGTGGTGGTGGCCACGTAGCAGCAGAGGATGCCGCCGGGGACGAGCGCCTTGCGGACGACGTCCAGGCACTCCCACGGGGCGAGCATGTCGAGGATCACGCGGTCGACGTCGGTGTCGTTCAGGTTGTCCTGAAGGTCGCCGACGGTGAGCTGCCAGGCGGGGTGCGGACCGCCGAAGTAGCGCTCCACGTTCTGCGTGGCGATCTCGGCGAAGTCCTCGCGGCGCTCGTAGGAGTGCAGCATGCCCTGGTCGCCGATGGCGCGCAGCAGGAAACTGCTCAGCGAGCCGGAGCCGACCCCCGCCTCGACGACGCGGGCGCCGGCGAAGATGTCGGCGAAGGCCAGGATCTGCCCCGCGTCCTTGGGGTAGACCACGGCGGCACCGCGGGGCATGGACAGGACATAGTCGGGGAGCAGGGGGCGCAGCGCGAGGTAGGCGACGTTTCCCGTGGTACGGACAACACTGCCCTCGGGAGCACCGATCAGCTCGTCGTGGGGGAAGGAACCCTTGTGGGTGTGGAAATTCTTCCCGGCCTCGAGCGTGAACGTGTAGTGGCGTCCCTTGGGGTCGGTGAGCTGGACCTGGTCCCCGACCTGGAAGGGGCCGCGACGGCGGGCGGCACCGGTCGGTTCGGACATGTGACCAGCCTACCGGTCTTTTCGGGGCCGGCCTCGCCGCGGTACGGCGACGGAGGGACCGAAGCCGTCTACTGCGGGCGGGCCATGGCCGACACGAAGGCGCGCTCCACGTCGGCGGTGGACAGGACGCCGTAGATCTCGCCCGTCTCCTCGAGCACCAGGTACTCCGTGGCCGGGGCGGCCCGCAGGTGCTCCAGCAGGGCCTCGCCCGCCAGCTCGGCCGCGATCTTCATGTCCTCGGTGAGGTCCTGCGCGAGGCCGCTCACCGCCACCCAGGGCCTGCGGTGTTCCGGTACGGCGACGATGGCCGCCTCGCGGACGACGCCGGTGGGCTCCCCCTGCCCGTCGACGACGACCAGGGCGCGGGCGCCCGCCGCGTTGGCGCGTCGCAGGGCCTCGGAGAGCGGGGTCTCCGGCTCGACGGGGACGGCGCGCCGGGTGAGCGTACGGGCGTGCAGTCCGGGGAGGTGCTCGCGCAGCCGGGCCATGCGGAGGCTGTTGCCGGCGCCGGTCCAGATGATCGCGGCGAGGATGGCGGCAAGCAGGGCGTCGGTGACGGTCTCCATGCCGCCGATGTCCTCGGTGGAGTTGCCGAGGGCGCCGGTGTGGGTGAGCAGCGGGAGGCCGATGAGGACGGCGACGGCGAGCGCCCGGCCGACCCAGGCCGCGGCGATCGTGCCGCTCATCGGCTTGCCGGTGATCTTCCAGACGACGGCGCGGAGCATCCGGCCGCCGTCCAGCGGCAGGCCGGGCAGGAGGTTGAAGGCGGCCACGATGAGGTTGGAGATCATCAGACCGGCCAGCAGGACGCCGGGCACGGTGCCGGGCTCCACGGCCCGCATGCCCGCGTAGAAGACGCCGCTCAGTACGAGCGAGAGCAGCGGGCCGACGAAGGCGAGGACGAACTCGCGCCCCGGTGTCTCCGACTCCTTCTCGATCTCGGACACGCCGCCGAAGAACTGGAGCTGGATGCGGCGCACCGGCAGCTTGAAGCGCAGCGCCGCCACGGTGTGGGCCAGTTCGTGGACCAGTACGGAGGCGTAGAAGGCGACGGCGAAGAAGAGCGAGACCAGGTAGCGGATGTTGCCCAGCTCGGGGAGTACGCGGTCGAGCTGGCCGCCGAAGACCCAGGTGATGAGCGCCGCGACGAGGAACCAGCTGGGGGCGACGTAGACCGGCACACCGAACGGGCGGCCCATGAGGAGGCCGCCGCCCGGCTCGCGCGGGCGCTGCGGCTTGTCGCCGTGCCCGTCGCTCCCGCCGCGCTTGTCGCGCTCGCCGCTCTCGTTCACAGGGGCCCTTCGTCCGCAGGCGTCACTCGCCGCTGCACCGGGCGGTCCGCCGGCCGGGCAGCGCGAGAGGGTCTGCCGTCGATGGTATGCGGACAGCTGTCAGTGGCGGGTCGTAGGGTCTTGGACATGACTACGAGTTCCGGTCGGGACGACACTGCCCAGCGCCCCACGTCGCTGTCCCCCTCACGGGCGAGCGACTTCATGCAGTGTCCGCTGCTCTACCGGTTCCGGGTGATCGACAAGCTGCCCGAGAAGCCGAGCGAGGCGGCGACCCGGGGCACGCTGGTGCACGCGGTGCTGGAGCGCCTCTTCGACGATCCGGCGACGGAGCGCACCGCAGGGCGGGCCAGGGCGATGGTGCCCGGCCAGTGGGAGCGGCTCCTGGAGTCGAAGCCCCACCTCGTGGAGTTGTTCGCCGAGGACCCGGAGGGTGAGCGGCTGTCGCGCTGGCTGGCGGAGGCCGAGAAGCTGGTCGAGCGGTGGTTCACGCTGGAGGATCCGACCCGTCTCGAGCCCGCCGAGCGGGAGCTCTTCGTCGAGACGGAGCTGGAGTCGGGCCTGCGGCTGCGCGGCATCATCGACCGGGTGGACGTGACTCCGTCCGGCGACGTGCGGATCGTGGACTACAAGACGGGCAAGGCACCGCGGCCGGAGTACGCCGAGGGCGCGCTGTTCCAGATGAAGTTCTACGCCCTGGTGATCTGGCGGTGGAAGGGCGTCGTTCCGCGCCGGCTGCAACTGGTGTACCTCGGCAGCGGTGACGTGCTGACGTACGACCCGGTCGAGGCGGATCTGGAGCGGGTGGAGCGCAAGCTGCTCGCGCTGTGGGACGCGATCAAGGAAGCCACCGAGACGGGTGACTGGCGGCCGCGCCCGACCAAGCTCTGCGGATGGTGCGACCACCGTGCGGTCTGTCCGGAATTCGGCGGCACTCCCCCGGCGTACCCGCTGCCCGTCGCCCTCACCGTGCGCCCGGCCGATCCGCCCCCGGAGGACCAGGGCAGAATGGGCCCGGTCTAGCGAAGGAGACTCTGTGGCTATCCGCGTCCTACTGGTCGACGACCAGCCGCTGCTGCGCACCGGCTTCCGGATGATTCTGGAGGCCGAGCAGGATCTCGCGGTCGTCGGTGAGGCCGGAGACGGTCTGCAGGCGATCGACCAGGTCCGGGCGATGCAGCCCGACGTGGTCCTGATGGACATCCGGATGCCGCGGATGGACGGCGTGGAGGCGACCCGTCAGATCACCGGTCCCGGCAAGGACGGTCCGGCGAAGGTGCTCGTGCTGACCACGTTCGACCTCGACGAGTACGTCGTGGAGGCGCTGCGCGCCGGGGCCAGCGGCTTCCTGCTGAAGGACGCGCCCGCCACCGAGCTCGTGCAGGCGATCCGGGTGGTCGCGGCGGGCGAGGCGATGCTGGCGCCGAGCATCACGCGCCGGCTGCTCGACAAGTACGCGGATCACCTGCCGTCCGGCGAGGAGCAGGTTCCGGACACGCTGCACACGCTGACCGAGCGCGAGGTCGAGGTGCTGAAGCTGGTGGCCCGGGGGCTGTCCAACGCGGAGATCGCCGCCGACCTCTTCGTGAGCGAGACGACGGTGAAGACGCATGTGGGGCACGTGCTGACGAAGCTCGGGCTGCGCGACCGCGTGCAGGCCGCGGTGTACGCGTACGAGAGCGGCCTGGTCAGGCCCGGCGCCCAGTAGCGGACGCCGGACCCGGCCCGGCGGGGATCGGCCGTCACCGGCCGGCCCCCGCCTTCGGCCCTCAGCCCTCAGCCCTTGCCGATCTCCCAGAAACGGAAGACGGTCGACGCGTCCAGGGTCCACTCCAGGCCCGAGATGTCGTCGTGGGCGACGGCGTACTGCTTGCCCTGCCACAGCGGAATGACCGGCAGCTCGTCGGCGACGATGTCCTGGAGCTTGCCGAAGTCCTTGTCGACCTTGGTGCGGTCGGCCGAGGCGGCGGTGTCCGGGATGATCCGGCCGGTGATCTGGCTGTTCTCGTAGTTGTTGCCCAGGACGTTGTCCTTGCCGAAGAACGGCTGGGTGAAGTTGTCCGGGTCCGGGTAGTCGGGGACCCAGCCCTTCACGTACACGCCGTACTTGCCGGCCGCGATGTCCTTCTCGTACTGCTCGATCTCGACGGACTTGACCTTGGCCTCGAAGAGGCCGCTCTTGTTGAGCTGCTCGGCTATCGCCTCGAACTCCTGGACCGTGGCGGGTCCGTAGCGGCTGGGCGTGGCCCAGAGGGTCAGCTTCACCTTGCCGGTGATGCCCGCGTCGCGCAGGGCCGCCTCGGCCTTGCCGGGCTGCGGGCTGCCCCCGTAGGTGTCGAAGAACGCCGTGTTGTGGGCGCCGATACCAGCCGGGACGATCGAGTACAGCGGGGTCGCGGTGGACTGGTAGATGTCCCGCACCAGGGCGTCGCGGTCGATGAGGTACGCCATGGCCTTGCGGACGCCGGGCTTGCCGGCGACCGGGTCCTTCATGTTGAAGACCAGGTGCTGGACCTCGGCGCTGGAGCCCTCGACGACCTCGACGCCGTCGGTGCCGCCGTCCGTCGCGTTCTCCAGCTCGGTGATGTCGCCGATCGTGAGGCCGCGGTAGGCGATGTCCACGTCGCGCGCCTTGAGGGACTCGGCCAGCGCCTTCTGGTCGCCGTGGAAGAACTTCACGGTGACGCCGGAGTTCTTCACCTCGGCGGTGCCCTTGTACTCGCCGTTGACGGAGAAGACCGCTTCGTCCTGGTCGAAGGATTCCAGCTTGTACGGCCCCGAGCCGACCGCCTGCTGGTCGGTGCGGAGCTTGTCGAAGGCGTACTCGCGGTGGTCGACGATGGAGCCGGCGCCCGAGGCGATCTTGCTCGGGAAGGTGGCGTCCGGGACCTTGAGGCGGAAGACGACGCTCTGGTCGTCCGGCGTCTCGATCGTGTCGATGGAGGAGAGCATGACCGCCGCCGGGCCGGCCTTGTCGTTGATCTTCAGCGAGCGCTCGAAGGAGTACTTGACGTCCTTGGAGGTCAGGCTGTTGCCATTGCTGAACTTCAGGCCGTCGCGCAGCGTGCAGCGGAAGACCTTGCTGGCGCCGTCGTCGAAGCCGCACTCCTTCGCGGCCTCGGGCTCCGGCACCGAGCTGCCCTTCGGGAAGGCCAGCAGCGACTGGAAGACGTTGTTGAACAGCAGCCAGGAGCCCGGGTCGTAGCCCGACGCCGGATCGGTGGCCAGCACCTCGTCCGACATACCCATGACCACCGCGTCACCCGTGCCCCCCGAGCCGCCCTCCTCGGTGCCACAACCACTGAGCAGACCCGCCGCGAGTCCCGCCGCGAGCGGGGCCGTCAGCCACTGGTTACGCCTTTTCACGGATCCTTGCCTCACAGATTCGATGAATTAACCACCGGCGACGCGGTCTTCGCGGCCGGGTACTGCCGGCGTCAGGAGACGCCGCGGCCCAACTCCCACAGCTGCAGGTCCGCCGAGGAGTTGATGGCCCATTCGACGCCGGTGATGTCGTCGCGCGCGGCGACGTACTGCTTGCCCTGCCACAGCGGCAGCACCGGCACGTCGTTGGCGACGATCTCCTGGATCCGCTCGAACGTCTCCGCGGCCACGCTCCGGTCGGCGGCACGGCGCGACTCGGGGATGAGCTTGTTCCTGATCTCGCTGTTCGCGTACGGGGTGTTGAGGAAGTTGTCCTTGCCCAGGAACGGCGCGACGTAGTTGTCGGCGTCCGGGAAGTCGGGGAACCAGCCCATGCCGTAGACGGCGTACTCGCCGCGCTTCTGGTTGTCACGGAACTTCGACCACTCGGTGCCCTTGATGCCGACGTCGAAGAGTTTCGTGGCGTTGAGCTGCTCCTGGAGCACCTCGAACTCCTTCTTCGTCGCCGAGCCGTAGTGGTCGGTCGTGTAGTTCAGCGTCAGCTTCACCGGTGTGCTGATGCCCGCCGCGCTCAGGATTCCGGCCGCCTTGCGCGCGTTCGGCTCGCCGTACTTGTTGAAGAACGCGTTCTGGTGCCCGGGGATGGTGTTCGGAATGAGCGAGTAGAGCGGTTCGGCCGTGGCCGGGTAGACCGTGCTCGCGAGCTGCCCGCGGTCGACGACGGAGGCCAGGGCCTGGCGCACCGCCTTGCTCTTCACGGTGGAGTCCTCGATGTCGAAGCCGAGGTAGCGGATCTCCAGGCCGGGCATCTCGACGAGGTCGATGCCCTCGGGCGGGTTCTCCAGCAGGTCCTTGATCTGGCCGGGCTGCAGGGTGCGCGTCATCATGCTGATGTCGCCGTCCCTGAGCGCCTTCTCCATGGACGCTGTGTCCTTGAAGGACCGCAGTTCGACCTTGTCGTTCTGGAGGTTCAGGTCGCCCTTGTACTCGGGGTTCCTGCTGAAGACCGCCTTGACGACCCGGTCGCCCTCGGTCTCGGTCTCCAGCGTGTACGGGCCCGATCCGTCGGCGTCGACTCCGGCCCGGAGCTTGTCCGCCTTGTACGCGTCGGGGTCGACGATGGCCGCGGCGGGCGTCGCGAGCTTGTACGGGAACGTGGCGTCCGGCGCCTTGAGGTGGAAGACGACTCCGCTGTCGCCGTTGGTCTCGATCGTGTCGATGTTCGACAGCAGTGCGACCGGACCGTTGTCGTCGTTGATCCTCAGCACGCGCTCGATCGAGAACTTGACGTCCTCGGCGGTGATCGCGTCGCCGTCGGAGAACTTCAGCCCGCTGCGCAGGGTGCAGCGGTAGCTCTCGTTCTGGGTGTCCGTGAAGCCGCACTTGGAGGCCGCGTCCGGCACCGGCTCGCCGCCGCCGCGCGGGACGTGCATCAGCGTCTGGAGGGTCTGCCGGAGGACGTTCCAGGCGCCCGCGTCGTAGGCGAACGCCGGGTCGAAGGGCGCGGGGGCCTCCTTCGTGGCAACGAACTGGTCCGTGGTGCCCACGACTATGGCCTCACCGCCCTTGCCGCCGCCGTCCGACCCGCCGCACGCGGCGAGCACGGGCGCGAGCAGGCCAATCATGGCCGGCAGCACCAAAGTCTTGCGGTTCATCCTGGACGTTCTCCCTCATCCGGCACTGAGTTTCAGCGGTGTACTGGACACTCCGCCGCGGCCGCCCGGTCGGGGCGGAGCGATCGGGCCGGGATCAGAGCGATCGGGTACGTGGTCCCAGCAACTGGTTGGGCGCTGAGGCACGTGATGATGCGGCGAAGTTCTCGCGTTGAGATTAGTGGGAAACGCCGGGAATCCTGGACCGGAGGCATGCCGGCCCGTTATCGGCCGGTGATCATGAAACCCGGAGCCTCGGCACCGCGGGGTGGGAATGATTCGTACACCACCCCACCAATGCGGACACAAGGGCGTCAAATACAGTCCCTCGGAGGCGCTTTGGCACTCCCGGACGACCCCCGCGACGGCCCGGGTGGTGACAAACGTCACCCGTTCGAACCATTTGATCGACTGCGCATTTTCCGTTCCGCGCGTCACGGAAAATGCACGGCCCAATGCCGAGAGTTTCCAGCCATTAGCGAAAGTACGCTCGGTGCACGGATCAGTTCATTCGCGTGATCAAGGTCCGGAGAAAGGCGAGATCGACTTCTTCGAGCGATCCCACGACGACCCGGCCGCGCGCGGGCGCGATCGGCGCGACGGACGGCACGGCCACCACCCGGCAGCCTGCCGCCTCGGCGGCCGCCACACCGGTCGCCGTGTCCTCGACGACCGCGCATCTCAGGGGGTCGGCGCCGAGCCGGGCCGCCGCGAGCAGGTACGGGTCGGGGTGCGGCTTCGTACGGGCCACCTCGTCGCCCGCGACCGTGAGCGTGAACTTCTCCGGGCCGAGCGTCTCCAGCACCCGGTCGATGATGCGCCGGTGCGAGGCGGAGACCAGGGCGGTGGGCACCTCGTGCGCCGCCAGTTCGGCGAGCAGCCGCGCCGCGCCCGGCATCAGCGGCACGCCGCGCCCGATGCGCTTCTCGAAGCGGTCGTTGAGCAGCACCGTGAGCTCGGGCAGGGTGATGTCCGCGCCGGTCACCTCGATGAGGTAGCCGGCACTGCGTGTCATGGGCCCGCCGACCACCACGTCGCGCCACGCCTCGTCCAGCACATGCCCGAGGTCCGCGAAGACCTCCGCCTCGACGTCCCACCAGAACCCTTCGGTGTCCACCAGGGTGCCGTCCATGTCGAGGAAAACGGCCTGCAGGGCGGAGCCTTCGGCCGTACGGGTACTGGGCGCGGGGACGGTACTGGTCATCCGGGCACACCTCCTGGAGGGACGAGAAGGCCGGCCGCCTCCCCAGGGGGAAGGCGACCGGCCTGCACTGGACCGACCAGTGTACGACCCGTCGGGCTCTCTAGCGCGCGTTGAAGTACTTCGCCTCGGGGTGGTGGATGACGATCGCGTCGGTGGACTGCTCCGGGTGGAGCTGGAACTCCTCGGAGAGGTGCACCCCGATCCGCTCGGGCTGGAGCAGGTCGGCGATCTTCGCGCGGTCCTCCAGGTCCGGGCAGGCGCCGTAGCCGAGCGAGAAGCGCGCGCCGCGGTACTTGAGGGCGAACATGTCCTCGACGTCGGCCGGGTCCTCGGCCGCGAAGCCGAGCTCGGAACGGACCCGGGCGTGCCAGTACTCGGCGAGCGCCTCGGCCAGCTGGACGGAGAGGCCGTGGAGTTCGAGGTAGTCGCGGTAGGAGTTCGATTCGAACAGCTCGGCCGTGGCCTCGCCGATCTTCGATCCGACGGTGACGACCTGGAGGCCGACCACGTCCGTCTCGCCGGACTCCTCGGGGCGGAAGAAGTCGGCCAGGCACAGGCGGCGGCCGCGGCGCTGGCGCGGGAAGGTGAAGCGGGTGCGCTCGCTGCCGTCCTCGCCCAGGAGGATCAGGTCGTCGCCCTTGGACACGCAGGGGAAGTAGCCGTAGACGACGGCGGCTTCCAGCATGTTCTTGGTGTGGAGCTGCTCCAGCCAGCCGCGCAGCCGGGGACGTCCCTCGGTCTCGACGAGCTCCTCGTACGTCGGCCCGTCGCCGGCCCTGGCCTGCTTGAGGCCCCACTGGCCCTTGAACAGCGCGCCCTCGTCCAGCCAGGAGGCGTACTCCTTGAGGCCGATGCCCTTGACCACGCGGGTGCCCCAGAACGGCGGCTCGGGGACCGGGTTGGTGGTGGAGACGTCGGAGCGGGACGGGCCCTCGGGCTCCTGGACCTCGAGGAGGGGGGTGTCCCGCCTGGCCACGCGGCGCTGCTTGAGTTCGGGGAGTTTGGCGCCGGGAACGCCGCGCTTGACGCCGATCAGGGCGTCCATCAGGCGCAGTCCCTCGAAGGCGTCGCGGGCGTAGCGGACTTCGCCCTCGTAGATCTCGTGCAGGTCCTGCTCGACGTAGGCCCGGGTCAGGGCGGCGCCGCCGAGGATGACCGGGAAGTCCGCGGCCATCTTGCGCTGGTTGAGCTCCTGGAGGTTCTCCTTCATGATCACCGTGGACTTCACCAGCAGGCCCGACATGCCGATGACGTCGGCCCTGTGCTCCTCGGCCGCCTCCAGGATCGCGGAGACCGGCTGCTTGATACCGAGGTTGACGACCGTGTAGCCGTTGTTGGACAGGATGATGTCGACGAGGTTCTTGCCGATGTCGTGCACGTCCCCGCGGACGGTGGCCAGCACGATCGTGCCCTTGCCCTCGTCGTCGGTCTTCTCCATGTGCGGTTCCAGATGCGCCACCGCGGTCTTCATCACCTCGGCCGACTGGAGTACGAACGGCAGCTGCATCTGCCCGGAGCCGAACAGCTCACCGACGACCTTCATGCCCTCCAGCAGCGTGTCGTTGACGATGTCCAGGGCCGGACGGGACTGAAGGGCCTCGTCGAGGTCGGCCTCCAGGCCGTTCTTCTCCCCGTCGATGATGCGGCGCTGCAGCCGCTCGTCGAGCGGCAGGGCCATCAGCTCCTCGGCGCGGCCGGCCTTCATCGACTTCATGTTGACGCCCTCGAAGAGGGCCATCAGCTTCTGGAGCGGGTCGTAGCCCTCGGCGCGGCGGTCGTAGATCAGGTCGAGGGCGACCTTGACCTGCTCCTCTTCCAGACGAGCGATGGGCAGGATCTTGCTCGCGTGCACGATCGCCGAGTCCAGTCCGGCCTTGACGCACTCGTCGAGGAAGACGGAGTTCAGCACCACGCGGGCGGCCGGGTTCAGGCCGAAGGAGATGTTCGACAGGCCCAGGGTGGTCTGGACGTCCGGGTGGCGGCGCTTGAGCTCACGGATCGCCTCGATCGTGGCGATGCCGTCCTTGCGGGACTCCTCCTGCCCGGTGCAGATGGTGAAGGTGAGGCAGTCGATGAGGATGTCCGACTCCTCGATGCCCCAGTTCCCGGTCAGATCGGCGATCAGCCGCTCGGCCACGGCGACCTTGTGCTCGACCGAGCGGGCCTGGCCCTCCTCGTCGATGGTCAGCGCGATCAGCGCGGCGCCGTGCTCCTTGGCGAGCGCGGTCACCTGGGCGAAACGCGACTCCGGCCCGTCGCCGTCCTCGTAGTTGACCGAGTTGATGACCGCCCGCCCGCCGAGCTTCTCCAGGCCCGCCCGGATGACGGGCAGTTCGGTGGAGTCCAGCACGATGGGCAGGGTGGATGCGGTGGCGAACCGGCCGGCCAGTTCCGCCATGTCGGCCACGCCGTCCCGGCCCACGTAGTCGACACACAGGTCGAGCATGTGCGCGCCCTCACGGATCTGGTCGCGCGCCATCTCCACACAGTCGTCCCAGCGGGCCTCCAGCATCGCCTCGCGGAACTTCTTCGACCCGTTGGCGTTCGTGCGCTCGCCGATCGCCAGGTAGGCGGTGTCCTGACGGAAGGGAACCGACTGGTAGAGGGAGGCCGCGCCCGGCTCGGGGCGCGGCTCGCGCGGCGCCGGGGCAAGCCCGCGGGCCCGCTCGACGACGGCGCGCAGGTGCTCCGGCGTCGTACCGCAGCAGCCACCGATCAGGGACAGCCCGTAGTCGCGTACGAACGTCTCCTGGGCATCGGCCAGGCCGTCGGGGCCGAGCGGGAAGTGCGCACCGTCCTTGGTGAGCACGGGAAGGCCCGCGTTGGGCATGCACATCAGCGGCGTACGGGAATGACGGGCCAGATAGCGCAGGTGCTCGCTCATCTCGTCCGGGCCCGTCGAGCAGTTCAGGCCGATCAGGTCGATGCCCAGCGGCTCCAGGGCCGTCAGCGCGGCGCCGATCTCCGAGCCGAGCAGCATGACGCCGGTCGTCTCGAAGGCGAGTGAACAGATCAGCGGCACCTCGGTGCCCAGGGCGTCCATCGCGCGGCGCGCGCCGATCAGGCTCGACTTGGTCTGGAGCAGGTCCTGGGTGGTCTCCACGATCAGGGCGTCCGCACCGCCGGCGAGCAGCCCTTCGGCGTTCTGCTGGTAGCCGTCCCGCAGCACGTCGTACCCGATGTGGCCGAGCGAGGGCAGCTTGGTGCCGGGGCCGATCGATCCCAGCACCCAGCGCTGGCGGCCGTCCTTGGCGGCGAACTCGTCGGCGACCTCACGCGCGATGCGCGCACCCGACTCGGACAGCTCGAAGATCCGGTCGGCGATCTCGTACTCGTTCGCCGCCGAGTGGTTCGCGCCGAAGGTGTTGGTCTCGACGCAGTCCACGCCGACCGCGAAGTACTCCTCGTGGACGGAGCGCACGATGTCCGGGCGGGTGATGTTGAGGATCTCGTTGCAGCCTTCGAGGTTCTCGAAGTCCTCGAGGCTGGGGTCCTGCGCCTGGAGCATGGTGCCCATCGCTCCGTCGGCGACGACGACTCGGCTGGCGAGCGCTTCGCGGAGGGCGTCTGCGCGGCTGCTGCGGCTGGCAGGCGTGGGGGTCGGCAACGAGGCCATGGGTCTGCTCCCTGGGGTGCGACGGCTGTCGGCTTTGCCCCTTCCCGGCGGAAGGGGCACGCGGCCAGCCTAACCGTGCCCCCGCCCGCGGTGTGAAGGCGTCCCACGGGGCGGACGGGCGCCGTGTTCTGATGGCTCCCGGCCACGGGGGCGGCCGCGGACGGTGACGTCAGGTCGACATGAGCCGATAGTGTTCAGCATTGTCGAACCGAGGTGGAGGTGCCCGATCGTGGCGAAGAACATCCAGTCGCTCGAGCGGGCGGCGGCGATGCTGCGCCTGCTCGCCGGTGGCGAGCGCAGGCTCGGACTGACCGAAGTGGCCTCGTCCCTCGGCCTCGCCAAGGGTACGGCGCACGGCATCCTGCGCACCCTCCAGGCGGAGGGTTTCGTCGAGCAGGACCCCGCCTCCGGCCGTTACCAGCTGGGCGCCGAACTGCTGCGCCTCGGCAGCACCTATCTGGACGTGCACGAGCTGCGCGCCCGCGCGCTGGTGTGGACCGACGACCTGGCCCGCTCCAGCGGAGAGAGCGTCTACCTCGGCGTCCTGCACCACAAGGGCGTACTGATCGTCCACCACGTCTTCCGCCCGGACGACAGCCGGCAGGTGCTGGAGGTGGGCGCGATGCAGCCGCTGCACTCCGCCGCCCTGGGCAAGGTCCTCTCGGCGTACGACCCGGTGGCCCACAACGAGGCCCTCGAGAACGAGCGCGAGGCCTTCACCCCGCGCACGACCACGGACCCGGAGGGCTTCGAGGCGGTGCTCGACCTGACCCGGGCGCGCGGCTGGGCCGCCGACGTGGAGGAGACCTGGGACGGAGTGGCCTCGATCGCCGCCCCCATCCACGACCGGCGGCGGATGCCCGTCGGCGCGGTCGGTGTCACCGGCGCCGTCGAGCGGATCTGCGCGGGCGGAGAGCTCCGCCCCGACCTCGTGGCCGCCGTACGGGACTGCGCGCGCGCGGTGTCCCGGGATCTGGGCGCCGGGCGCTTCTGAGGCGCGTACCACCTCCTCCTGTCACGCCGGTAACGATCGCGATACCGGCCGCAGAACCCTTGACGTGTGTGATGCCGGGGACAAAACTGCCGTTCATCGGTCGGCATTGTCGAACACCTACCGGCAATACGCGTTAGAGTGTGGCAACGCCAAGGGACCGGCTAGGCCCTCGATGAGGGCGCGAACCACCGGAGGGACCCGGAGTTCGCCTTTCCCCTGGACGAAGGACAAAGGAGTCGCGGGTGTCCAGCTCCGACATCTTCATCGGCGAGACCATCGGTACCGCCGTGCTCATCCTGCTGGGTGGCGGCGTCTGCGCCGCCGTCACGCTGAAGCGCTCGAAGGCCCAGAACGCGGGCTGGCTCGCCATCACCTTCGGGTGGGGTTTCGCCGTGCTGACCGGCGCCTACCTGGCCGGCGGCGTCTCCGGCGCGCACCTCAACCCCGCGGTCACCGTCGGCCTCGCGATCGAGGGCGGGACCGAGTGGAGCGACGTACCGCTCTACTTCGCCTCCCAGCTGTTCGGCGCCATGATCGGCGCGGTGCTCGTCTGGCTGACGTACTACGGCCAGTTCCATGCCCACCTCACCGACCCCGAGGTCATCGCGGCGCAGCCCGTGGAGGAGGGCCTGGTCGACCAGAAGACCGCGCCCAAGGCCGGCCCCGTGCTCGGGATCTTCTCCACGGGCCCCGAGATCCGCAACGCCGTGCAGAACGTCATGACCGAGGTCATCGCGACCGTCGTACTGGTCCTGGCGATCCTCACGCAGGGCCTCAACAACGAGGGCAACGGCCTCGGCACGCTGGGCGCGCTGGTCACCGCCCTCCTCGTGGTCGGAATCGGCCTCTCGCTCGGCGGCCCGACCGGTTACGCGATCAACCCGGTGCGTGACCTCGGCCCCCGGATCGTGCACGCTCTGCTTCCGCTGCCCAACAAGGGCGGTTCGGACTGGGGCTACGCGTGGGTCCCGATCGTGGGTCCGCTGATCGGCGGCGCCGTCGCCGGCGGCATCTACCGGATCGCCTTCGCCTGAGCCCCCTGCCGGACAGAGCCCGTACCGAGCCGTACAGACCTCATGGAGCACACCGTGACCGACGCACACACCACCGGCCCCTTCATCGCGGCCATCGACCAGGGCACCACGTCCAGCCGCTGCATCGTCTTCGACAAGGACGGCCGGATCGTCTCGGTCGACCAGAAGGAGCACGAGCAGATCTTCCCGAAGCCGGGCTGGGTCGAGCACGACGCGGCCGAGATCTGGACCAACGTCCAGGAGGTCGTCGCCGGCGCCATCGAGAAGGCGGGCATCACGCCCGCCGACGTCAAGGCGATCGGCATCACCAACCAGCGCGAGACCACGCTGCTGTGGGACAAGAACACCGGTGAGCCCGTCCACAACGCCATCGTGTGGCAGGACACCCGCACCGACGCGCTCTGCAAGGAGCTCGGCCGCAACGTCGGCCAGGACCGCTTCCGCCGCCAGACCGGCCTGCCCCTCGCGTCGTACTTCGCGGGCCCCAAGGTGCGCTGGCTGCTCGACAACGTCGAGGGCCTGCGCGAGCGCGCCGAGGCCGGTGACATCCTCTTCGGCACCATGGACTCCTGGGTCATCTGGAACCTGACGGGCGGCACCGACGGCGGCGTACACGTCACCGACGTCACGAACGCGTCGCGCACCCTGCTCATGAACCTGCACGAGATGCGGTGGGACGAGAAGATCCTCCAGTCGATGGAGATCCCGGCCGCCGTGCTGCCGGAGATCCGTTCCTCCGCCGAGGTGTACGGCGTCGCCAAGGCGGGGCCGCTGGCGGGTGTGCCCGTCGCCTCCGCGCTCGGCGACCAGCAGGCGGCGCTGTTCGGCCAGACGTGCTTCTCCGAGGGCGAGGCCAAGTCGACGTACGGCACCGGCACCTTCATGCTGCTGAACACCGGTGACAAGCCCGTCAACTCCTACAACGGCCTGCTGACGACCGTCGGTTACCAGATCGGCGAGCAGAAGCCCGTCTACGCCCTCGAAGGCTCGATCGCCGTCACCGGCGCGCTCGTCCAGTGGATGCGCGACCAGATGGGCCTGATCAAGTCGGCCGCCGAGATCGAGACGCTGGCCTCCTCGGTCGAGGACAACGGCGGCGCGTACTTCGTGCCGGCCTTCTCCGGCCTGTTCGCCCCGTACTGGCGCCCCGACGCCCGCGGTGTGATCGCCGGCCTCACCCGGTACGTCACCAAGGCGCACATCGCCCGTGCCGTCCTGGAGGCCACCGCCTGGCAGACCCGCGAGATCAGCGACGCCATGACCAAGGACTCCGGCGTCGAGCTGACCGCCCTCAAGGTCGACGGCGGCATGACCTCCAACAACCTGCTGATGCAGACGCTCTCCGACTTCCTGGACGCACCGGTCGTGCGCCCGATGGTCGCCGAGACCACCTGCCTCGGCGCCGCCTACGCCGCCGGCCTGGCCGTCGGCTTCTGGTCCAGCACCGACGAGCTGCGCGCCAACTGGCGCCGGGCCGCCGAGTGGACCCCCCGCATGGACGCGGCCACGCGGGACCGCGAGTACAAGAACTGGCTCAAGGCCGTGGAGCGGTCCATGGGCTGGCTCGACGACGAGAGCTGACGAGGAGTTACCCACCATGACCATCCTGCAGAGCGTTCCGGCCCTCGGGACGCACCCGGCCGACGGTTCCACGGCGAGCCGCGCCGAGACCCGGGACCAGCTTTCCAAGGCGGCGTACGACCTCCTGGTGATCGGCGGCGGCATCCTGGGCATCTCCACCGCCTGGCACGCCGCGCAGTCCGGGCTGCGGGTGGCCCTGGTGGACGCCGGCGACTTCGCCGGCGCCACCTCCTCCGCCTCCTCCAAGCTGCTCCACGGCGGACTGCGCTACCTCCAGACGGGCGCGGTCAGGCTGGTCGCGGAGAACCACTTCGAGCGCCGGGCCGTCTCGCGCGACGTGGCGCCGCACCTGGCCAATCCGCTGACCTTCTACCTCCCCGTCTACAAGGGCGGTCCGCACGGCGCGGCCAAGCTCGGCGCGGGCGTCTTCGCCTACTCGGCGCTGTCCGCCTTCGGGGACGGGGTCGGTCACGTCATCAGCCCGTCGAGGGCGGCGCGTGACGTTCCGGAACTCCGTACGGACAACCTCAAGGCCGTCGCCGTGTACGGCGACGACCAGATGAACGACTCGCGCATGGCGCTGATGACGGTCCGCGCCGCCGCCCAGTCGGGCGCGACCGTCCTCAACCACGCCGAGGTCACCGGCCTGCGCTTCACCCGGGGCCGCGTCACGGGCGCCGAGCTCAAGGACCGGCTGGACGGTTCGGAGTTCGGCGTCGACGCCCGCCTGGTGCTCAACGCCACCGGTCCGTGGGTCGATCACCTGCGCAAGCTGGAGAACCCGGATGCGGCCCCCTCCATCCGGCTCTCCAAGGGCGCTCACCTGGTCCTCAAGCGCACCGCCCCCTGGCGGGCGGCGCTGGCCACTCCGATCGACAAGTACCGCATCACCTTCGCGCTGCCGTGGGAGGACCAGCTCCTGCTCGGCACGACCGACGAGGAGTACGAGGGCGACCCCGGGGACGTCTCCGTCAACGAGAAGGACATCGCCCAGATCCTGGACGAGGCCGCCTTCTCGATCCGCGACCAGCAGCTCTCCCGCGACCTCATCACGTACTCCTTCGCGGGCCTGCGGGTCCTGCCCGGCGGTCCCGGCGACACCTCCAAGGCCAAGCGCGAGACGGTCGTCACCGAGGGCCGCGGCGGCATGCTGTCGGTGGCGGGCGGCAAGTGGACGACGTTCCGCCACATAGGCCGCACCGTCATGAACAAGCTCGCCGCCCTGCCCGGCCACCCGCTGGGCGAGGACATGGAGCCGGTCTCGCGCCTGCCCAGGAAGCTGCCGCTGCCGGGCATCTCCAACCCGAACGCGGTCGCCCACCGGCTGCTCGTCGACGGCGGTACGCCGGGCCCCCGGATGTCCGCCGACACCGCCCGTCACCTGGCCACCCACTACGGCTCGCTGTCCTTCGACATCGCGCGCCTGGCCAACGAGGACAAGGCGCTGGCCGAGCGCATCCACCCGGACGCGCCGGAGATCTGGGCGCAGGTCGTGTACGCCCGCGACCACGAGTGGGCCGAGACGGCGGACGACGTGCTGCGCCGCCGTACGACGCTGACGATCCGCGGCCTGGCCACGGACGAGGTCCGCGCCAAGGTCGAGGACGTGCTGGGCAAGAAGGCCTGACCGCGCTCTCTTCCGCGATGGGCGGCGAGGGGCGGCCGTCATGGACGGCGGCAGCCGCTCGCCCCGCCGGGCCGCCACCTGGTAGTGGTTCCGGCTGTCCTTGTGGATCTGCCAGTGCATCCCGATCGTGCGCTTGTCGT